>JAFGXB010000109.1 GCA_016936875.1 Burkholderiaceae bacterium
GCACCACCGGGTCGTGTGTGCGTGCATGGAAAAACAAACCAGAAACGCAGGTCTGCAAAACAGCGCGATTCAGGGTGGCTTGGCGGGTTTCAGGGCGGGAGCGCGATGGCTTGGCTCCACTGTTGCCGCGGAGGGCGCCTATGGCATGTGCCGAATGCTTCCGCCTGCTGTCTTCTGCCGTTGTTCTGTTTTGATTGCACTTTGAATTTTGCCGTTTCACCCTACATACTGCATCTGAATCCCCCTTCTTTTTTCCTGCCGAACCATCGGTCGGTCGAGGTCCATCATGACGAAAGCCCCATCCAAAACTCAGACCCCTGCAACAGGGTCTGCATCCCGCAAAGCGACGGACGTTGCCAAGGCGAGTCCGGTTGCGGACAAGCCGCACGGCAAGAGCCGCGCAGCGGCTGGAGCGGACGCTGTGGTTGAGACAAAGCCTGCCAAGCGCGCGGAGGCCAGCGCACTGGTGCAAACAACCGCAACGGCGGTGAGCGCAGCGCCAAAACGCGGTCGTCCGGCCAAGGTGGCCGCGCCTGTGGCCGTCGAAGAGCCTACTGCGCGTCGTGGCCGCAAGGCCAAGGCCACTGAGGCCGACGAGGGCCTGCACGATGATTTGGACGAAAAGTCCGACGTGGTTGACGTGGAGACCGAGGATGCTGCGGTTGCTGTGGTCGAGGAAGTGGCGGCCGCCCCAGCGCCCAAGACGCGCAAGGCCTCCCGCGCTCGCGAGAAGCAGTTGCTCAAGGAATTCGGCTACGACGACTCCAACATCACCGACGAAGAATTGGGCCGTCGGCGCGCACGCCTGAAGAGTCTGATCAAGATGGGCAAGACCCGTGGGTTCCTGACCTACGGCGAAATCAACGACCACATTCCCGACAACCTGGCCGACCCCGAGTTGATGGAAACCATCGTGTCCATGCTCAATGACGTGGGCATTGCGGTGTACGAAACCACGCCGGACGCGCAAACGCTGTTGCTCAATCAGCACGGCCCGACCGCGTCAAGCGAAGAGGAGGCGGAAGAGGAAGCCGAAGCCGCGCTGTCCAACGTCGACTCCGAGTTTGGCCGCACCACCGATCCTGTGCGGATGTATATGCGCGAAATGGGCACGGTCGAGTTGTTGACGCGCGAAGGCGAAATTGTCATCGCCAAGCGCATCGAAGACGGTCTGCGTCAGATGATGCTCGCCATCTCGTCATCTCCCACCACGGTGGCCGAAATTCTGGCCATGGCGGCGCGTATTCACCACGGCGAGCTGCCGGTCGATGAGGTGGTGGACGGTATGGTCTCCGACGACGAATCGGACGACTACGTTGCCGAAGAAGACGTCGACTATTCGCTCGATGAAAGCGGCGAGGAAGACGAAGACGGCGGCGCCGGTGCCACGTCAATGAAGCTCGAAGAACTCAAGGGCAAGGCGCTCGAAGCGTTTGCCGACGTGCATGACGCCTTCATGAAAATGCGCCGTTCCTATGACAAGGACGGCTATCGTTCGGCCAACTATCTCAAGGCGCAGGAGGCCATCTCCAACGCACTGATGGAAGTGCGGTTCACCGCGCGCACGGTGGAAAAACTGTGCAATCTGTTGCGTGCGCAGGTGGACGAAGTGCGTCGCTATGAGCGCGAAATCCGTCGCTACGCAGTCGACCGCTGCGGCATGCCGCAGGAAGAATTCATCAAGTCCTTCCCCGGCCATCAACTCGATCTGAAATGGGTGGACAAGCATGTCGCGGCGGGCAAGTCGTATTCCGTGATCCTGAGCCGCAATGTGCCGGCGATCAAGGAACTGCAGCAAAAGCTGATCGACATCCAGACCCGCGTGGTGGTGCCGCTGGGCGACCTCAAGGAAATCAACACCCAGATGAGCCTGGGTGAGCAAGCAGCGCGTGAAGCCAAGCGCGAGATGATCGAGGCCAACCTGCGTCTGGTGATTTCCATTGCGAAAAAATACACCAACCGCGGCCTGCAATTCCTCGACCTGATTCAGGAGGGCAACGTCGGCCTGATGAAGGCGGTGGACAAGTTCGAATATCGTCGTGGCTACAAGTTTTCGACCTACGCCACCTGGTGGATCCGTCAGGCCATCACCCGCTCGATTGCCGATCAGGCGCGCACCATCCGCATTCCGGTGCACATGATCGAGACCATCAACAAGGTCAACCGCATTTCGCGCCAGCATCTGCAGGAAACCGGCACCGAACCCGACGCCGCCGTGCTGGCCGAGAAGATGGAAATGCCCGAGGACAAGGTGCGCAAGATTCTCAAGATCGCGCGCGAACCCATCTCGATGGAAACGCCCATCGGCGACGACGACGATTCGCACCTGGGCGACTTTATCGAAGACTCGGGAACGCTGGCCCCGACGGAAGCCGCCATGCAGGCCGGTCTGCGTGACGTGGTCAAGGAAATCCTCGATTCGCTCACCCCGCGTGAAGCCAAGGTGCTGCGCATGCGCTTCGGTATTGAAATGGCCAATGACCACACGCTGGAAGAAGTGGGCAAGCAGTTCGACGTCACCCGCGAGCGCATCCGCCAGATTGAAGCCAAGGCGCTGCGTAAGCTCAAGCATCCCACGCGCTCCGACAAGCTGCGCAGCTTCCTCGATACGCTCTGAACGCGTTGTCCCGCTGGCGATACCCAGCCAGCGGGCGCACACGCTAGACTTCGGGCATGACCAATGCGCGAAAAAATGCCGTCCGCACCATCGTGTTTGCCGATGTCGCAGGCAGCACCGGACTTTTTCAGTCTCTGGGCAACACCGAAGCCACAGCGCTGGTCACGCAAGTGGTGTCGAACATGGCGCGGAGCTTGAAGGCCGCCGGTGGCGACGTGGTCAAAACCCTGGGTGATGGCATTCTTGCCACCTTCGAGCACAACACCCCCGCACTCAACGCCTGCATTGACATTCAGCGCACCTGCTCTGTAGCGGGCGCGGTCGATGCCACGGGCACGCGGCAAAAACTTCCCCTCAAGATCGGCATCGCGCGCGGATTCGTGGTGCTGGCCCCGGGCGATTGTTTCGGCGATCCGGTCAACGCCGCATCGCGCCTGTCAGACTCTGCAGGCGCCGGGCAGATCCTGATTGGCGATGCCGTGATGGAAGCGCTGCCGCTCGAACTGCTGGGACGTCTGCGCAGTCTCGGCGCCATTTTCCTGCGCGGCTACGACGTTCCGGTGCCGGTGCACCAGGTGGATTGGGAGGCGCAGGTCGATATGGGCCAGACCATGCCGCAAGTGCCCTCGCGCATCGACTACAGCAGCCAGTTGCTCAACCTGTCCTGGCTGGACGCTGCTGTGGACTACGCCGCAGATCAGATGCCCATCGTCATCGGGCGCACGACTGGTGCGGATTTTCTGGTGAATGATCTGCGCGTGTCACGCCAGCATGCGCGCATCGACTGGCGTGGCAGCTATTTCATGCTGACCGATCTGAGCAGCAACGGCACCTGGGTGCGCTATACCGGCAACGACACCACTCTGGCCCTGCGTCGCAATGAATGCGTGCTGCACGGGCAGGGGGAAATCGCTCTCGGTGCCAAGCCCTCCGACCCGACCGCACCGACCGTGATGTTCCAAATTCATCCGCATTGACCTACCGCCTCCATGCCCTTACTTGACCCAACCGGTTATCAACACGGCGCAGCCTCACAGACGGCCATCCTCCTCGTCAATCTGGGCACACCAGACGCCCCGACCGCGCCCGCGCTGCGGCGCTATCTCGGCGAGTTTTTGAGCGACCCCCGTGTGGTGGAAATTCCCAAACCGGTCTGGTGGCTGATTCTCAACGGCATCATCCTGCCTATTCGCTCATCCAAATCCGCCGCGAAATACGCCACCGTATGGACCGAGCGCGGATCGCCGCTGCAGACCGGCACCGCAGACCTGACGCAGGCCGTCGCCGCAGAATTGGCGGGGCGAGGGCACCATCTGCAAGTGCGCTACGCCATGCGCTATGGCAACCCGTCGGTCAGCAGCGTGCTGGACGATCTGGCTCGGCAGAACGTCACCCGCATCCTGCTAGTCCCGCTTTACCCACAATATTGCGCCGCTACCACGGCCTCCACGCTAGACGCCGTGACCGCCTGGACGCGCCGCAGCCGGCGTGTTCCAGAGCTGCGCGTGCTCAACCATTTTCACGACGTCCCTGCCTACATCGATGCCCTCGCGCACAAAATCGAGGCCGACTGGCAGCAGCATGGTCGGCCGGACAAACTGGTGATGAGTTTTCATGGCATGCCCGCCCGCACACTCAAGCTGGGCGATCCGTATCACTGCGAGTGCCACCAAACGGGGCGGCTGCTTGCCCAGCGTCTGCAACTTCCCGCCTCCGGCTACCAAGTGACTTTCCAGTCGCGCTTTGGCAAGCAGGAATGGCTGCAGCCCTACACCGAACCGTCCTTGCGCAAGCTGGCGCAAGAGGGAGTCGGCCGCGTGGATGTGGTCTGCCCGGGATTCAGCGTGGACTGCCTGGAAACCCTGGAGGAAATCGCCATGGAAGGCAAAGAGGCGTTTCTGTCCAGCGGTGGCAAGGTGTTCCGCTATATCGACTGTCTCAACGCCGATGCCCAGTGGGCGCAGGCATTCAGCGGGCTGCTGGAAACGCACCTGCAAGGCTGGAACACCCAGACCGTGCCCGATCAGGCCGCGCTTGCCCAGACGCGCGGCCTGGCGCAGGCCATGGGTGCCACCAACCTTGCTTGATTTATTTGGGCGATGCGGATGGCGGATTGGAATGCGTGTCGCGCCAGAACTGCGCAATAACGCCCACTCCAAGGCCGATCGCGCCAACACCGAGCAGATACAGCACCAGTTCTCCCAGGGTCATCGCATTCTCCTTCGTCATA
>JAFGXB010000110.1 GCA_016936875.1 Burkholderiaceae bacterium
AGTCCCGAATATCCACAACCCTGTCGAATTGAGCGATCCCGCTTTGAACCGCACTGTGCAACCCACTGATCCCTGGCAAGACGAGCAAGATGCCCCGGCAGCGCCGCCAATGAGCCGCGCCGAGGTGCAAAGCCTGCTGTTGCGCAAGCCGCAGGTTTCGGTCTGGCGGGTGGTCGTGTTGCAGGTTGCCGTGGGGCTGCTTGTGGCGCTGTTCAGCTGGTTTTTTGCGGCGGGCAAATTGTCCGTGGTGCTTTCCGCGTTGTATGGCGCCGCCATCATTGCGCTGCCGTCCGCCTTGTTTGCGCTGTCCATTCAGCTTTGGCTGTCCAAATTGAAGCCCGGCGTTGCCGTTTACGGTTTTGCGCTGGGTGAGTTGTTGAAAATTGGCTTGACCATCGTGCTTCTGTTTATTGCGCCGCGTATCGTGCAGCCGCTGAGTTGGGCGGCCATGCTGATTGCGATCGTGGTGACCTTGCAGGTGTACTGGGTTGCCTTGATTTTGCGCGGCAAGAAATCGAGTTGCCCAGCCTGATCCATTCAAGTCGTGCCGTGCAAGCGGTGCTCAAAAATTAGTCGACCATGTCCGCAGAACAACACACCATCACCGCAGGCGAGTACATCGTTCACCACCTGACCCACTGGACCAGTGGCCCGCGCACAGGTGTCATCGACTTTGGCATCATCGACATCGATTCGGTGCTTTTCTCCGTCCTGCTGGGCGTGATTGCCTGTTATGTGCTTTGGCGCGTCGCCAAAAATATGACCAGCGGCAAGCCGGGGCGGCTGCAGGCAGCGGTCGAGTTCCTGGTGGAATTTGTTGACGAGCAGGCGCGCGGGATCGTGCGCAATGCCAAATCGCGCGAGTTCGTCGCCCCGCTGGCGTTCATCTCTTTCGTCTGGATTGTGATGATGAACCTGATGGATCTGCTGCCGGTGGATTTGTTGCCCCGCATCTGGCAGGCCGCTGGCTCTGCAACGGGCCACGATCCCGAGCATATGTATTTGCGTGTCGTGCCTACGGCGGATTTGTCGGTTGCCCTAGGAATGTCCATCACCATCTTGCTGCTCAGCCTTTACTATGGCATCAAGATCAAGGGCGTTGGCGGCTGGGTGCATGAGCTGTTTACCGCGCCATTTGGCAATCACTTTTTGCTGTGGCCGCTGAATTTTGCCATGCAGGTGCTCGAATATCTGGCTAAAACGCTGTCGCATGGCATGCGACTGTTCGGCAACCTCTACGCAGAAGAAATCCTGTTCATGATCATCGCCCTTATGGGCGCGGCGGGCTTGAGCAGCCTGACGGGCTGGGCGCTGTTTTTTGGCAATATCGCCGCAGGCTTGGCTTGGTCGATTTTCAGTCTGCTGGTCATCGTGCTGCAGGGCTTCATTTTCATGATGCTGACTCTGGTCTATATCGGCCAGGCGCACGATCATCATTGATGTCCTCTGATTCTTTCGTTTCTTTTCTCTTCACCACTTCAACTCACTAGGAGCAAGCATGGAACACGTTCTCGGATATGTCGCATTGGCCGCTGGCCTGATCATTGGCCTGGGTGCCAACGGTGCCTGTATCGGTATCGGCATCATGGGCAGCAAATACCTCGAGTCTGCCGCACGTCAGCCTGAGCTGATGAATGAGTTGCAAACCAAGATGTTCCTGCTGGCCGGTCTGATCGACGCGGCCTTCCTGATTGGTGTCGGTCTGGCCATGATGTTCACCTTCGCCAACCCGTTCGTGCTGAAGTAATCCACGCTTGATTCCAGCAACGATCTGTTCATCCATCTGAAGCAAAGGTTAGCGCCATGCATCTGGACGCAACACTCATTGCGCAGATCATCGTTTTCTTGCTGTTGGCGTGGTTCACGAAGCGATTCGTGTGGCCGCCCATCGTCAAGGCACTCGATGAACGCGCAACAAAAATCGCCGACGGGCTGGCTGCAGCCGATCGCGCCAAATCCGAACTCGCCACTGCCAACCGCAAGGTTGAAGAAGAGCTTGCACGTTCGCATCACGAAAGCGCGGGTCGCCTGGCAGATGCCGAGCGTCGTGCGCAGGCCGTGATCGAAGAAGCCCGCAAGAAGGCCGAGGAAGTCGGGGCAAATATCGTGGCCCAAGCCAAAGCCGAAGCCGATCAGCAGGCGGTCAAGGCGCGTGAGCAATTGCGTGACCAGGTCGCGGCGTTGGCTGTGAAGGGCGCTGAGTCGATTCTGCACCGCGAGATCAATCCGCAGGTGCATGCCGATCTGCTGAATCGGCTCAAGGCCGAGCTGTAATCGGAGCGCACCATGGCCGAACTCGCCACGATCGCCCGTCCCTACGCTGAGGCTACCTTTGCCGCCGTGCGCGATACCGGCGTGTCCGCCGCGCAGACGGCTGACACGCTTGATCAGATTGCGCAAGTGGCGGCAGACCCCGCCTTGCGCGAGGTTGTCGGCAGCCCGAAGGTTTCCGCGCGACAGTTGTCTGATCTGATTCTGGGTGCGCTGCCCGGCGTTGTGCCGCCTGCGTTGAAAAACCTGGTCGAAATGCTGGCCGAAAACCAGCGCTTGGCCGCTCTGCCGCAAATTGCCGAGCAGTTCCGCACGCTCGAGGATGCAGCGCAAGGCAAGGCTGAGGCCGTGGTGTCCAGCGCCTTCCCCCTGGAGGGTGAGGCGCTTGACAGCCTGCTGCAAGCACTTGAACGCAAGTATGGCCGCAAGCTGCACGCCACTGTGGAAATCGATCCATCGCTGATCGGGGGGGTGCGGGTCGCTGTTGGCGACGAAGTGCTCGATACCTCGGTTCGCGCCCGGCTGGAGCAGATGAAAGTCGCTCTCACCGCTTAAAGTCTTAGAGGCTCCCATGCAACTCAATCCCGCAGAAATTTCCGAACTCATCAAGAGCCGCATCGAAGGACTGGGCGCCAGCGCCAATATCCGCAACGAGGGTACCGTCGTGTCCCTGACCGACGGTATTGCGCGGGTGCATGGCCTGTCCGACGTGATGCAGGGCGAAATGCTCGAATTCCCGAACAACACTTACGGCCTGGCGCTCAACCTTGAGCGCGACTCCGTCGGTGTGGTGATTCTGGGTCCCTACGAGCAGATCTCCGAAGGCGACACCGTCAAGTGCACGGGCGAGATTCTCTCCGTTCCGGTCGGTCCCGAGCTGATTGGCCGTGTGGTCAACACGCTGGGCGTGCCGATCGACGGCAAAGGCCCGGTTGAAACCAAACAGCTCGACCCGATTGAAAAAATCGCCCCTGGGGTCATCTGGCGCAAGTCGGTGTCTCAGCCGGTGCAAACCGGTATCAAGGCCATCGACGCCATGGTTCCCGTCGGCCGCGGTCAGCGCGAACTGATCATCGGCGACCGTCAGACCGGCAAGACCGCGGTGGCCGTCGACTCGATCATCAGCCAGAAGGGCAAAGACCTGATCTGTATTTATGTCGCCATCGGCCAGAAAGCCTCGACCATCGCCAACGTGGTGCGCAAGCTGCAGGAGTTCGGCGCGATGGAATACACCATCGTCGTGGCCGCTTCAGCGTCCGACTCCGCTGCGATGCAATATCTGGCGCCCTACGCCGGTTGCACCATGGGCGAATATTTCCGTGACCGCGGACAGGACGCTCTGGTGATCTATGACGATCTGACCAAGCAGGCCTGGGCGTATCGACAAATCTCCCTGCTGCTGCGCCGCCCGCCTGGCCGTGAAGCCTATCCCGGCGATGTGTTCTACCTGCACAGCCGCCTGCTGGAGCGTGCTGCCCGCGTGAGCGAGGAGTACGTCGAGAAGTTCACCAATGGCGCGGTGAAGGGCAAGACCGGTTCGCTGACCGCGCTGCCCATCATCGAAACGCAGGCCGGTGACGTCTCCGCTTTCGTGCCGACCAACGTGATTTCGATTACCGACGGTCAGATCTTTCTTGAAACCGATCTGTTCAACGCGGGTGTGCGTCCGGCCATCAACGCGGGCGTGTCTGTCTCGCGCGTGGGCGGCGCAGCGCAAACCAAGATCATCAAGAAACTCTCCGGCGGCATTCGTACCGACTTGGCGCAGTATCGCGAGCTGGCTGCTTTTGCCCAGTTTGCTTCCGATCTGGACGAAGCCACCCGTAAGCAGTTGGAGCGCGGTCGCCGCGTGGTCGAGCTGCTCAAGCAACCGCAATACCAACCGGCGCAGGTCTGGCAGATGGCCGCCTCGCTGTATGCGGTGAACAATGGCTACCTGGATGACATTGAGGTCAAACAGATCCTGCCGTTTGAAAAAGGCTTGCACGACCACCTGCAGACAAAGCACTCCGCCCTGGTGCAAAGCATCGAATCGACCAAGGATCTGTCCAAGGACGACGAAGCCAAGCTCAAGGAAGCGATTGCCGAGTTCAAGAAAAACGGTGCGTACTAATTCATTCCATGACGGACAAGACCGGAAGGCCCTTGGCCTGCCGGTCTGACCCAGGAGTAAATCAATGGCTGGAATGAAAGAAATTCGCGTCAAGATCAAGAGCGTGCAAAACACGCGCAAGATCACCAAGGCGATGGAAATGGTGGCCGCATCCAAGATGCGCAAGGCACAGGAACGCATGCGTGCGGCGCGCCCTTACGGTGACACGGTGCGTGTGATCGCGGGCCATCTGCGCCAGGCGAACCCTGAGTACACCCACCCTTTCCTGGTCAAGCGCGAGCCGATCAAGCGCGTGGGATTGATTCTTGTGACCACCGACAAAGGGTTGTGCGGTGGCCTCAATACCAACATCATCCGGATGGCGCTGGGCAAGATCAAGGAGTGGCAGGCCGAAGGAGTGCAGATCGAATGCTGCGCCATTGGCAACAAGGGCATGCAGCTTCTGCAGCGCCTGGGCATGAACATCACCTCGCAGGTGGTACAGCTTGGCGACAAGCCCCATCTCGAAAAGCTCATTGGGCCGGTGAAAGTCATGCTCGACGCCTACCAGGAAGGCAAGCTCGACGCGGTCTATCTCGGTTTCAGCCGCTTCGTCAACACCATGAAGCAGGCTCCAGAAATCGAGCCCCTGGTGCCGCTACCTGCCCATGCCCTCGATGCGAAGGCGGGGGATGAGAAGACGCACAGTTGGGACTACATCTACGAGCCAGACGCCAAGCCGGTGATTGATGCACTACTCGTGCGCTACATCGAGGCACTGATTTATCAGGCCGTGGCTGAAAACATGGCCTGCGAGCAGTCGGCTCGGATGGTGGCGATGAAGTCGGCCTCCGATAACGCCAAGAGCGTGATCGGTGAGTTGCAGCTCGTCTACAACAAGAGTCGGCAGGCGGCCATTACCAAAGAACTTTCGGAAATCGTAAGCGGAGCCGCCGCGGTTTAATCCACGGCCAACCGAATTGAAACCATTGGAGAGCAATATGACGACGGCTCAAGCGCAAGGCAAAATCGTTCAGTGCATCGGCGCTGTGATCGATATCGAGTTTCCCCGCACCGCCATTCCCAAGGTGTATGACGCCTTGGTGCTGGCAGACAACAATGCCAGCAGCCTGGCTGAAAAAGGCCTGACCTTCGAGGTGCAGCAGCAAATCGGCGACGGCGTGGTGCGTACCATCGCCATGGGTTCGGGCGACGGCCTGCGCCGAGGCATGCTGGTCAACAACACAGGCAATTCGATTCAGGTGCCAGTTGGCCCGGCCGTGCTGGGCCGCATCATGGACGTGCTGGGCCGCCCCATCGACGAAGCCGGTCCCATCGCTACCGAAGAGCGCCGCTCGATTCACCAGGCCGCGCCCAAGTTCGATGACCTGTCCCCGTCAGTCGACCTGCTCGAAACTGGCATCAAGGTGATCGACCTGGTCTGCCCGTTCGCCAAGGGCGGCAAGGTTGGCCTGTTCGGCGGTGCCGGCGTGGGCAAGACCGTGAACATGATGGAACTCATCAACAACATCGCCAAGCAGCACAGCGGTCTGTCGGTGTTTGCCGGCGTGGGGGAGCGTACCCGCGAAGGCAATGACTTCTATCACGAAATGAAAGACTCGAACGTGCTCGACAAGGTCGGCATGGTGTTCGGTCAGATGAACGAGCCCCCGGGCAACCGCCTGCGCGTCGCGCTCACCGGTTTGACCATGGCCGAGCGCTTCCGCGACGAGGGCCGTGATATCCTGTTCTTTGTCGACAACATCTACCGCTACACACTGGCCGGCACCGAAGTGTCGGCCCTGCTGGGCCGCATGCCGTCCGCCGTGGGCTATCAACCGACGCTGGCCGACGAAATGGGCAAGCTGCAGGAACGCATCACCTCGACCAAGACCGGTTCCATCACCTCCATTCAGGCCGTGTACGTTCCGGCGGATGACTTGACCGACCCGTCCCCTGCGACCACCTTCAACCACCTCGACGCCACCGTGGTGCTGAGCCGTGACATCGCCTCGCTGGGCATCTACCCCGCGGTCGACCCGCTCGACTCAACCAGCCGTCAGATCGACCCCAACGTCATTGGCGAAGAGCATTACTCCACCACCCGTGCGGTACAGGGCATTCTGCAGCGCTACAAGGAACTGCGAGACATCATCGCCATTCTGGGGATGGACGAGCTCTCGCCGGAAGACAAGCAGGCCGTGGCCCGCGCCCGCAAGATCCAGCGCTTCCTGTCGCAGCCCTTCCATGTGGCCGAAGTGTTCACCGGTTCGCCGGGAAAGTATGTGCCGCTGAAGGAAACCATCCGCGGTTTCAAGATGATCGTCAACGGCGAGTGCGACGCGTTGCCGGAGCAGGCGTTCTATATGGTCGGCACCATCGACGAAGCCTTCGAGAAGGCCAAGAAACTCAACTAAGCCCGCGCGCTTGAAGCGATCCCGCCCGGCTGCGCTTGTTGTATGACCAACACGCAGCCGGAGACTGCACCCGCATCACGTACCGGATTAAAGTCATGAACACCATCCATGTAGACGTCGTTAGCGCCGAAGAGTCCATCTTCTCCGGCGAGGCGCGCTTTGTCGCCCTCCCGGGTGAATCGGGTGAACTGGGCATCCTGCCAGGTCACACCCCGTTGATCACCCGCATCAAGCCCGGCTCGGTGCGCATTGAGCTGGTCGAGGCCAACGCTGCGGGCGGCAAGGAAGAGTTCATTTTCGTGGCCGGGGGCATTCTCGAAATCCAGCCCAAGCGGGTGACCGTGCTCGCCGATACCGCCATTCGCGGCAAAGACCTCGACGAGGCCAAGGCCAACGAGGCCCTCAAGGCGGCACAAGACGCACGCGCCCATGCCAAAGAGGTGCAGGACGTTGCGGTGGTTGAAGGGGAACTCGCCATGCTGGCCGCGCAGCTTGCGGCGATTCGTCGCCTGCGTGGCCGCGCGCACTGAGCCAGTCGCCACACGCCTTGCACAACAGCCCGTCTTTGCGGGCTGTTGTCATTTTGGGGAGGCGCATCGCGCGTACCTTGTAACACGCCATCTGGAACATCAAAACCCGTCTTTGGCGCGAGGGCGGCGTTGCAAATCCGCGCAATACCTTCGGGTATCGCAGCGGTTTGCGCCTTGTCCTGACGTTCAATCCAGCATCTTTATTTGTTCCATCCAGGGTGCAACACAGCACTAGGATTGCGCAAACACGGCGGAGGAACGGATGGTTGCATGGCAAAACGAGTGGCAGATCCAGAGAGCCTTTCCCTGGGCGCGAACACTGGGCGGCATTTCATTCTTCGGCGTCCTCTTGCTCAGTCTTCTGCTGGCGGGCTGTGCCAGTGCGCCGCCGCGTTCCATGAGCAGCGGTACTGCGGTTAACGCGCAATCGGGCTGCCATGCGGCTGAGCCGAATCTGCGCGCTGCATATAACCGGACCTATACCGTCAAAGGACATTCTTACACGCCGTTGCGTAGTGCTGCGGGCTACGAGGAAGTGGGCACTGCATCCTGGTACGGCTGGGAATCCGGCTCGACAACGTCGATGGGTACGCGGTTCAATCCACGGGATTTTTCTGCAGCAAGCCGCGTGCTGCCCTTGCCGACCTGCGTTCAGGTGACGAATCTGGACAACGGGCTGAGTGCACTGGTCTTGGTCAACGATCGGGGGCCATTCGTCAGCAGCCGCATCCTGGATTTGTCGATGGGCGCGGCAGCCGCCTTGGGTATCACCCGGACGGGAACAGCGCGGGTGCGTATCGTTGCGTTACCAGACGGCGCAAATGCCCCCTTGCAAATGGCGGCGCAGAACCCCTCGCCCTCGTCAGGCGCTCAGACTGTGGCCGCCCTGCCTGGGCGCACAACGCTCAGGAATCAGGATCTGAGTGCGCCCGAGCAGTTTGCCCCGCAGTCCCCTTCGGAAGCGGCATCTGCACAGATTGCTTCTGCACCTGCGTCCATCGAGGTGCAAACGCTTGCGCCGCTGACGAATTCGCCCCATCAAGAAAGCGCAGGGCCGCCCCAAGTTTTCTTGACCCCCACGGGGGGCGGGCTGGGCAACGCCCGGCCCTGGGGGCGTTCTCCGGCCAGCGCTTCGTCTTCGGCCTCGTCAGAGTTGGTCGCTGTTCCCGGGAAACAAACCCCCTTGCCACAGCCCGCACTGACACTGCCTGGTGACGCCCTGGCGGCGGCGCAGCCCGCAGGTGCGGGTGCTTCGCCGCAAGGCCCCGCGCTGCCCAATGCCCCGCAGACATTTGTGCAGACCGGTGCTTTTACCCTGGAGGCCAATGCGCAGACCGAGAAAGCGCGCATGCAGGCAGGGGGCGTTGATGACGTGCTCATCGTTCCCGGGTATATCCGTGGGCAGATGTTTTACCGGGTGCAGGTCGGGCCGTTGAGCGGCATGCCTGATGCAGCGTTGTTGCAGAAATTGCAGGCGCTGGGCCTGGCGCAGTATTCAGTGATCCAGCAATAACCGCGACGCTGCAGCGCATCGGCAGACGCCAACAAAAAACGCACCCGAAGGCGCGTTTGGAACTGAACCTGCGGAATTTGTGCCCGCCGGGTTCACAAGCCGGTTTATTTTTTACGCAGACATTCGCTCATGAATTTTTTGCGCTCTTCGCCCTTCATGCCTTTGGCCTTGGCGTCTTTGCTGCAAAAGGACATTTTTTCCTGCTGAGGGGTCAGCTTCTTGCCCTCGGCGGCGGCCTTCTTTTCAGCCTTTGCGGGCTCTTTGGCCATGGGCTTTGTCGCCTCGGCGGCGGCGGGCTTGGACGCCAGGCACTCCTTCATGAATGACCTGCGGGCTTCTCCGGTCTTGCCGGTGGCTTCCTTGTTGCATTGGGCCATGCGGCTTTGTTGCGGTGTGGCCTGTGCTTGTGCCAGCATGGGGACGGCGAAAATTCCAAGAGCGAGGCCAAAAATTGTGATCAGTTTTTTCATCATGACTCCAAGTGTTGTCGTGGCCAAAAGGCGGATGTGTGAGGTGCGTCATCAACCAGCCCGCAAGGAGCGAGCCAGCCGACGAGCCATTACACCATAGGGTTGTGCGTGCACGAAGCAGGGCCGCTGGCTCATAAAATGCTCACTTTGCGCAATCACAACACCAACATAATGATCGAATTCACCGCGCGGTTGTCCGCCGCGCTGCAACAAGCCGCCGTGACCCTGCAGCCAGAATTCGGCGGCGGCATTGAACTCAGCCGTCCGCGCAGTGCGGAGCACGGCGAACTGGCGAGCAATCTGGCCATGCAGTTGGCCAAGCCGCTCAAACGCAATCCGCGGGATGTGGCACAGCAGATCATCGGGCAGGTTCTGTCAGATGCCAGTGTGGCGACGGGTATCGTGCGCGCGGAAATCGCCGGGCCGGGGTTCATCAACTTCCATCTTCAACCGCAGGTGTTGCAGCAGGTGGTTGTGGAGATTGAGCGAGCGTCTGCGGCGTTCGGTCACTCCAACGCTGCTGAAGGTCAATCCATGCTGGTGGAGTTCGTTTCGGCCAATCCGACCGGGCCGCTGCATGTGGGCCACGGGCGCCAGGGTGCGCTGGGCGATGCGATCGCCGCGGTGCTGTCCACCCAGGGCTGGGCGGTGCAGCGCGAGTTCTATTACAACGACGCCGGGGTGCAGATTCAGACACTCGCGCTGTCGGTGCAGGCGCGTGCGCGCGGCGTCAAGCCTGGCGATGCCGACTGGCCGGAATCCGCCTACAACGGGGACTATATCGCCGAGATCGCTCGGGATTTTCTGGCGCGTCAATCCGTACCTGACGATCAGGGACGGGAGGTTGCCGCCAGCGGCGATGCAGAAGATCTCGACAATGTGCGGCGCTTCGCCGTGGCTTACCTGCGCCGCGAGCAAGACCTCGATCTGAAAACATTCGGCATCCGCTTCGATTGTTATTACCTCGAATCCAGTCTCTACACCGAAGGCCGTGTGACGGCGGCAGTCCAGCGCCTGCAGGCCTCTGGCCACACCTACGAACAAGATGGCGCGCTGTGGCTGCGCACCACCGATTTTGGCGACGATAAAGACCGGGTGATGCGCAAGTCGGACGGCACCTACACCTACTTCGTGCCGGATGTGGCCTATCACCTGGCCAAGTGGGAGCGCGGGTTTCACCGTGCGGTCAACATCCAGGGCGCGGACCACCACGGCACCATTGCACGCGTGCGCGCCGGATTGCAGGCGTTGAATCTGGCTATTCCCAAGAGCTACCCGGACTATGTGCTGCACAAGATGGTCACCGTGATGCGCGGGGGGCAGGAAGTCAAAATCTCCAAGCGGGCCGGCAGCTATGTGACGGTGCGCGACCTGATCGAATGGTCCGGCGGCGTACAAGATGACATGTCCGCAGACGAACGCGCCGCTGCACTGCAGCGCGGGCGCGACGCGGTGCGTTTTTTCCTGGTGTCGCGCAAGGCAGACACCGAGTTCGTGTTCGACATTGACCTGGCCCTGGCGCAGAACGACGAGAACCCGGTGTATTACGTCCAGTATGCCCATGCGCGGGTGAATTCCGTGTTCGAGCAGTGGGCGACGCGCGCGCCACAAGACGCGGCGCAACCTGCGCTGCTGGCAGAGGCAGACCTCAGCCTGCTCACCGCGCCGCGTGAGCGCGCGCTGCTGCTGAGCCTCGCGCACTACCCCCAAGTGCTCGCCGCAGCCGCGAAGGAACTCGCGCCGCATCATGTGGCGTTTTATCTGCGCGACCTTGCTGCCGATTTCCACGCGTTCTACAACGCCGAGCGTGTGCTTGTCGACACCCTGCCGCTGCGCTATGCACGGTTGCGTTTGCTGCAGGCTGTCCGGCAGGTGATGCACAATGCGTTGGCCGTTCTGGGCGTGAGTGC
This sequence comes from Burkholderiaceae bacterium, assembly GCA_016936875.1. Taxonomy (GTDB): domain Bacteria; phylum Pseudomonadota; class Gammaproteobacteria; order Burkholderiales; family Burkholderiaceae_C; genus Thiomonas. The sequence continues at coordinate 11,204 of JAFGXB010000110.1, forward strand.
GCCGCTGCGCATGTGAGCCCGCACCCACGCTGGCAACCGCCTTTTCCACTGACAAGCAACTCTGCGCACTCCATGTCCACACGTCTCACATTCCGCCGCCAATTCGGGGGCACCCTCATCGGTCTGATCGTCGGCTTGGTCATCGGTCTGGCGATTGCGCTTGGCGTCGCGCTCTACATCACCAAGGCGCCGCTGCCCTTCATGAACCGCTTCCAGGAGCGTCCGTCCAGCGCGGCGTCTGGCACCGCCAAGTGGAATCCAAATCAGGGTTTGAGCGGCGCAACAGCGGCGCCACCTGCGGGAAGCGGTTCAATGCCAGTGACCGTGGCGAGTCGGCCGCTGTCACCCCAGGCGCTGGCCAAATTGGGCCAGCCCGGGCATGGCGCCTCGCAGCCAGAAACCGCAGCGACCGCGAGCACCCAGTCAGCCGTTGCCGCGCCCGCAGCGCCTGCCGAGGTGAGCTATGTGCTGCAAGTGGGCGCTTACAGCACGCGCGACGACGCCGAACGCCAGCGTGCCAAGGTGGCGCTCACAGGACAGGAAGCGCATGTGGATGAGCGCGTTGTCAACGGACGCACGCTGTACCGCGTTCGAGTGGGACCGTTCACCTCGGTGCAGCAAGCCGAAAAGACGCAGAAACTTCTGAGTGACAACGGGATTCAAACCGCACTGGTGCGAACCGGTAAATAAAACAACTCTACGACTTCCATTCCAAAAAAAGGACAACTCATGTTTCAACGCTGGCTATCCGTGATGTTCATGGTGTTTTCGCTGGGTTTCCTGGCTGCCGGGGCGCAGGCGCAGACACCCGCCAAGACCAACCCGTTCAACGAGGGTTTTGCCTACAACCGACTGCCCGTGCCGCAGCCGGTGAGCCCGTCGGACAAGATCGTGGTGTACGAGTTTTTCTGGTACGACTGCCCGCACTGTGCCGATTTTGACCCCCTGCTGGAGAGCTGGGCGAAAAAACTGCCTGCCGGCGTGGTGCTGGAGCGCGTGCCCGTGGCGTTTTCTCCCCAGTTCATTCCGCAGCAGCATCTCTACTACGCGCTGATGGCGCTGAACAAGCTCACCCCTGCGCTGCAAGCCAAGATTTTCAACGCCATCCATGTGCAGCGCATTCCGCTCGGAACCGCCGATCAAATGGCCAACTGGCTGGCGCAGCAGGGCATTGCGAAAAAGACCTTCCTGGATGCCTACAACTCCTTTGGCGTGAATGCCCAGGTGAAGCAGGCGACGCAAATGGTGACCGACTATCAGATTCAGGGCGTTCCGACCATGGCGGTGCAGGGCATGTACACCACCTCGGCCGCGTTGCCCGAGGCGAACAACAACCAGAAAGTCCTGGAAGTGGTGGACTATCTGATCAAAAAAGTGCAGATGGCGAAGAAATAAGCCTTTGGCGCACAAGTCCTGAACAAACTGCCCGCCTTGCGCGGGCAGTTTGTTTTTTACGGCGGCGCATTCCCTGCGCGTTTTCCCGCAAGCTTGCCATAGAATAAACCGACTAAAGCAAAACCCATGCCGATGAAACGACTGGCCAGATTCCTTCTGTTTTCCGCGCTCTGCACGCCCAGCCTACTGCTGCCTGCCTGGGCAGTTCAGGCCGACCGGAATCAGCCGATTCACATCGAGGCGGACAGCATGCGCTATGACGATGCGCATCAGACCAGCGTGTTCACTGGAAATGTGGTTGTCACCAAAGGCACGCTGATTTTGCGTGCGGCCACGGTGGATGTGCGTCAGGCGCCGGACGGTTACCAGTACGCTACGGCGATTGCCGCGCCGGGGCAGTTGGCCACCTTTCAGCAGCAGCTTGATACAGCGCCCGGACAGCCATCGCAAGTCATGGACGGCGCCGCGCAGCGCATCGAATATGACGGCAAGACCGATGTGGTGACGTTTCGGGGACAAGCCATGCTCAGCCGCCTGGTGGACGGCAAGCTGACCGATCGCAGCCAGGGCAATGTGATTGCCTACAACCAGATCACCGATGTGTTCACCGTGGCGGGCGGCGCGCAAGGCGCGACACCGACCAACCCCGGGGGCAGAGTGCGCGTGATGCTGACTCCCCAGACAACGCCTGCCGCGGCCGCCTCGGCGCCGAAATCTCCCCCCGCGCTGAAAGTCACTCCCAAGATGGGGACGCAGCCTTGAGTGCCCAGGGGAATGAGGCACGGCAGACCTTGGTGCGCGGCGGGCTGGAGCCGGTTTCCGCAGAAGGCGCTGCGCGCGCGCGCGGGGCGGGACCTGCAGCGGGATCGGAACTCGACGTGCAGCATCTGCAAAAACGTTACGCCGGCAGGCAGGTGGTGCGCGATGTCAGCTTCAGTGTGCGTTGCGGGGAAGTGGTTGGCCTGCTGGGGCCGAACGGTGCGGGCAAGACCACATCGTTTTACATGATCGTCGGCCTGGTGCGGCCGGACGGCGGGCGCATTCACATCGACGGCCAGGACGTGAGCGATCTGCCGATGCACCGCCGTGCGCGCATGGGGTTGTCCTACCTGCCGCAGGAGGCCTCCATTTTTCGCCGCATGACGGTAGCCGAGAATGTGCGCGCGGTGCTGGAACTGCAGCGCGATGCGCACGGACGCCGACTGGGTAAAGCAGAGATCCGCGAGCGCGAAGACCATCTGTTGCGCGAACTGCACGTCGAGCATCTGCGCGACAGCCCCGCGCCCGCGCTGTCTGGCGGCGAGCGCAGGCGGGTGGAAATCGCCCGTGCGCTGGCCACGCAGCCGCGCTTCATCCTGCTCGATGAGCCCTTCGCCGGCATCGATCCGATTGCGGTCATCGAAATTCAGCGCATCGTCCAGTTTCTCAAAGAGCAGGGCATCGGTGTGCTCATCACCGATCACAACGTGCGCGAAACCCTGGGCATCTGCGATTCGGCCTGCATCATCAGCGAAGGTCAGGTGCTGGCGCAGGGGGATCCGCAGTCCATCATCGACAATCCCGCGGTGCGCAAGGTGTACCTCGGTGAAAACTTCCGCATGTAGGCCGCGATGAAGCCCTCGCTGAATCTGCGCCTGTCCCAGCATCTGGCGCTCACGCCCCAACTGCAGCAGTCCATCCGCCTGCTCCAACTCTCCACCATTGAGCTGACGCAGGAAATCGAGGGCTTGCTCGAATCCAACCCCTTTCTCGAAACCGATGAGGCCGAAGAGGGCGCTGCTCCTTCGG
>JAFGXB010000111.1 GCA_016936875.1 Burkholderiaceae bacterium
AAACCCCGGCGTATCGCAAACAGATCGCGCGTGCCATTTTTGAAGGCCTGCGCGCCTATCTCGACACCAACCCGCCACTGGCCCGCCGCCGCGTCCTGACGTGAGAGCGCCCCCAGACCTGCCGCTGCGCGTCAGTCCCCCGAGGGGGTGAGAAACACTTGGGGCGGCCCGGCGTGTTTCTCATGAGACTCTGCCCTTCCCGTGGAACTCCCAAGGAAACGCAGGGCCGCCCCAAGTGTCCTTGACCCCCACGGGGGGCGGGCCGGCGAGCCGACCCTGGGGGCGCTCAGAGCGCGAGCCCGAGTGGCTCGCGGCTGACGATCACGCCGTCTTCGTCGGCGTAGAGCCATTCGCCGGGCCGCACGATCACGTCCTGAATGCTCACCACCGCATCCGTCATGCCCTTGCCGTGCTTGTCTGGCGGGGCGGGCACGCTGGCCAGCGCCAGTACGCCGATGGGCACCTGCTGAATTTCGCTCACATCGCGCACACAGCCGTTGATCAGCACGCCAGCCCAGCCATTCTGATTGGCCAACGCGGCAAGGTTGCCGCCGAGCAGCGCCCGCTTTATGGACGCCGCCCCATCCACCACCAGCACCCGCGCCATGCCCGCGGTCTCCAGCGTGGCGCGCACCAGGGCGTTATCGTCGCGGCATTGCACGGTGGCGATCTGGCCGCGAAAGCGGGTGATCTTGCCGTAAGACCGAAACACCGGGGGCAGCACGCGCAGCACGTCGCTATGCAAGGCGTCGCGGTGCGCATCGCATAAATCACAGGTTGAAAACAAAGCGTGCATCTCCATTCCTCCGGGTGCAAAGGCACCGCCTGAAGACCATTGAAGCAGACAGGCCGTGCCCACGGGCTGTATCAGGTCAAGTCCTCTACGATGTCGGCTTGCCTTCCTGGCCTGCTTTGTCTCCTGAATTTCCATGCCCACCATCGCGCTCAAAATAGATGTCGACACCCTACGCGGCACACGCGAAGGCGTACCTGCGCTGATGCGGCTTCTCGACCGGCATCAGCTGCGCGCCACGTTTCTGTTCAGTCTGGGGCCAGACCATACCGGCCGCGCCCTCAAGCGCGTATTTCGCCCGGGATTTCTCGCCAAGGTCCAGCGCACCTCCGTCACCAGCCATTACGGTCTGAAAACCCTGCTGTACGGCACCTTGCTGCCCGGCCCGGACATCGGCAAGCGCGCCGCGGGGCCAATGCGGGATGCGCACAGCGCAGGCCACGAAACCGGCGTCCATACCTGGGACCACATCCTGTGGCAAGACACGGTGGCGCGCAAGGATGCTCACTGGACTCGCCGCCAGCTCCAACTGGCCATCGACCGCTACGGCGAAATTTTTGGCACCCCTGCGCGCGTACATGGCGCCGCCGGCTGGCAGATGAACAACGCCGCCTACCAGCTGGAACAAGAGCTGGGCTTCACCCTGGCCTCCGATGGCCGCGGCACCCATCCCTTCCTGCCCGTGGTGCAGGGCCGCACCCTGACCGTGCCGCAGTTGCCCACCACTCTGCCCACACTGGACGAGCTGATCGGCGTAGACGGCCTGAACCCCGACAACGTGGCAGACCATCTGCTGCGTTTGAGCTGCGATGGCCGCGATCATGTTTACACCCTGCACGCCGAACTCGAAGGCGGACAACTCGCCCCCGTCTTCGATCGTCTGCTGCAAGGCTGGAAAGCCGCTGGCCTGCGCTGCACCACCCTGCGCGGCTATGCCGACACACTGAATTTGTCCGCCCTGCCCCGCCACGCCGTTGGCCTGGGCAGCATTGCCGCGCGCAGCGGCACACTCGCGCTGCAGGGCGCGGCAGTATGAACCACATCCCGCAGGACGACCAGGGCGAACCCGACACGCCCTGTGTCGGCGTGTGCTCCACCGGTTTTGACGATGTCTGCCGCGGCTGCCTGCGTACTGCGGTCGAAGTGGGACGCTGGGTGGAAATGAGCCATGCCGAAAAACGCGCCGTGTGGACGCGCATCCTCGCTGCAGGCTACAAGCCTCGAAGCGGTGCCTGAAGATTGTGAATTTCGGGAGGCGCGGGCACACCCACTTCCAGTGGGATGTTGCACTGCACAATCGCGCATTCCCTTGTTAGCATCGGTGTCATCACTGTTCTCACGATGACGACCATGCTCCCGACCATCACCAAAGCCGTCTTCCCCGTCGCTGGCCTTGGAACGCGGTTTCTGCCCGCGACCAAAGCCACCCCGAAAGAAATGATGCCCGTGGTGGACAAGCCGCTGATCCAGTACGCGGTCGAAGAAGCGTATGCCGCGGGCATCACGGAAATGATCTTTGTCACCGGCCGCCACAAACGCGCCATCGAAGACCACTTCGACACCGCGTATGAGTTGGAACACGAACTCGAAGCCGCTGGCAAGCAAGCACTGCTTGATGTGGTGCGCAGCGTCAAGCCCGACAACGTGCAATGCGTGTTCGTGCGCCAGCCGGTGGCCAACGGCCTGGGCGCTGCGGTACTGTGCGCCGAGCGTCTGGTGGGCGACGAGCCGTTCGCCGTCATTCTTGCCGACGACCTGCTGGTGGGCGAGCCTCCCGTCATGGCGCAGATGGTGGACATTCACAGCCGCCACGGTCGCAGCGTCATTGCCACCGAAGACGTGCCGCGCGAGCACACCAAGCGCTACGGCATTGTCAGCGGTCAGGAAATCACCCCCGGCCTGACCTCGCTGAGCGGCATTGTGGAAAAACCCGCGCCTGAAGTGGCCCCGTCCACCCAGGCCGTCGTGGGCCGCTACATCCTCAGCCCGCGCGTATTTCATCATCTGCGCCACGGCAAGCCCGGCGCGGGCGGTGAAATCCAGCTCACCGACGGCATCTCCGCGCTGCTGCGCGAAGAAGCCGTCTATGCCTACCGCTACGCCGGCCGCCGCTTCGACTGCGGCAGCAAACTCGGCTATCTGGAAGCCACCGTGCAACTGGGCATGTCCCACCCGGAGACGGGGCCTGAGTTCAGCGCTTACATCAACAGCCTGCAGAACGGCGGCTAAGGGTTGATGCATCCCGGTGCGCGGCGAAACCCCTCGCTGCGCACCGGCGCTGTTGCGCGCGCCGACGAGCGGCAGCCGCTCAGCGCCGCCGCAGGACGTGGTGGTATTCGCCGCCTGCGGTCTTTTGTTCGACCATGGTGTTGCCCGTCTGGCGGGCGAAGGCCTGAAAGTCCTTGACCGAGCCTGCGTCAGTGGACACCACGCGCAGCACCTGACCGCTCTGCATCTGCGCGAGCGCCTTTTTGGCCTTGAGGATGGGCAGCGGGCAGTTCAGGCCGCGCGTATCCAGATCGACATCAATCACGGTTTGTTCCACTCGGGTCTCCATTGTTTGCATCTACTGTCCCGATTCTAAGAGCCCCTTTGCAAGCACCCCGTTCCCTGCGGACAATGGCAGCCATTCCCCTGCTGGATCGTCCATGAATCTGACCTCGCTGTTTGCCGTGCCGGGCCTGGCGCGCAACACCGCCACACTGGAGTTCTCCAAGCTCACCGAGCAGCAGTTGCTCGCGCTCGCCATCTCGCTGGAGGAAGACGACGCGCGCATCTACAGCCAGTACGCGCAGGCCGTGCATGCCGGCTACCCCGACACGGCCGCGCTGTTTCGCGGCATGGCGGCCGAGGAAAACACCCACCGCCACCGCCTGCTCGACCTCTATCGCAAGCGCTTTGGCGAGCAGATCCCGCTGATCCGACGCCAGGACGTGCGCGGCTTCATCGAGCGCAAGCCGCTGTGGCTGGTGCAGCCCATCGATCTGGAGAAATTCCGCGCGCAGGCCGAGGTGATGGAAGCCGAATCGCGCATGTTCTACGCCAAGGCCGCGCGCCATGCCACCGACACCGGCATTCGTCAGCTTCTGGGCGATCTGGCTGCGGCGGAGGCCGTCCATGAGCAGAAGGCCGAGTCGCTCGGCAACGCATTCATCACGCCGCAAGCCATTCATTCCGAGCGGGAAACCCAGCGTCGCGCCTTTGTGCTGCAGTTCATCCAGCCGGGGCTGGCCGGGCTGATGGACGGCTCGGTGTCCACACTCGCACCGCTATTCGCCGCCGCCTTTGCCACACACGACACCTGGGCGACCTTTCTCGTCGGACTTGCTGCGGCCATCGGCGCCGGCATCAGCATGGCCTTCGCCGAGGCCATGTCCGACGATGGCTCGCTGACCGGGCGCGGCAGCCCGTGGCTGCGCGGCGGCGTCACCGGCGCCATGACCGCGCTGGGCGGCCTCGGCCACACACTGCCCTATCTCATCCCGAATTTCCACCTCGCCACCACGCTGGCCTTCCTCGTGGTGGCGCTGGAACTGATCGTCATCGCCTGGATCCGCAAACGCTATATGGAGGCCTCGTTCGGCTTGGCCGTGCTGCAGGTCGTGGTCGGCGGCCTGCTGGTGTTCGCCACCGGCATTCTGATCGGCAGCGCGTAAGGCACAAGCCGATACCCCCAACCAGCGCCCCCCCTTTTTACGCAGCGGCTTGGGGCGACAACGGCAAGGCAATGCCACGCTGCTGGAATACGTCCTGCGCCGCGAACAAGGCATTCAGTGCCGCGGGAAAACCGGCGTAAACCGCCATCTGCATGATGACCTCCACCACTTCGACCGCTGTGCAGCCCACATTGAGCGCACCGTTGATGTGCACCTTGAGTTGTGGCTGCGCATTGCCCAGCGCAGTCAATGCCGCGACGACGGCGATTTCCCGAGACTTCAAGTCCAGTCCGGGCCTGGAATAAATGTCACCGAATGGAAATTCGATCAGAAGGTGCGCAAAATCCGGTGCGATCGCGCCGAGTGATCGGATGACGTTTTCACCCGCCTCGCCGTCGATCTCACGCAGTTTGTCCCAGCCGCGTTGATACCGTTCACTTGTTTGCATGAGGCTTCCTTCGT
>JAFGXB010000112.1 GCA_016936875.1 Burkholderiaceae bacterium
TGCGCCCGCGAAGAAGGCTGCGCCCGCGAAGAAGGCTGCGCCCGCGAAGAAGGCTGCGCCCGCGAAGAAGGCTGCGCCCGCGAAGAAAGCGGCACCGGCCAAGAAAGCGGCTCCGGCGAAGAAAGCGGCTCCGGCAAAGAAGGCCGCACCCGCTCCCGCGAAAAAGGCGGCGCCTGCGCAAACCAAGCTGAACCCGCAAGCTGCCTGGCCGTTCCCGACCAGCAAGCCTTAAGCGCTCTGCGCATCTCGACCCGGGCAGATCGCCCGGGTTTTTTTATGGATGCGCTACGCAACTATTGATCCGGCAGCTTGAAGTTTGACCCTGGACCTCTCCCCACGGCTGGGAACGGCGCAAACAGCTCCTCCCCCGGCAGCGGGGGAGGTTGGGAGGGGAGGGCCGTTGCATGGCGTTGCCCATGACCCGTGTTCATCCTTCTCAATTCCGGATCGATAATTTCGAGATCGTGTCAACCGCAGACCGTTTTCCCGTCTGGCTCCACCAGGACAGCACAGGGTGTGTGCTCGATGTGCACGTTGTGCCCAATGCGCGCCGTACCGAACTGGACGGTGAGCATGGCGGCGCCCTGCGCGTGCGCCTTGGCGCTCCCGCAGTGGATGGCAAGGCCAACGCTGCATTGACTGATTATCTGGCGCAGTGCTGTGAGCTGCCGCGCCGCGCCGTGCAGTTGAAAAGCGGCCTGAGCGCCCGCCGCAAGCGGGTGTGGATTGATGCGCCCATCGATGCGGTATGGTTGCGGCTATCTGCCTTACTGCAACAGTCCGGTTGATCCAGACTGCCTACATCATGACCATCAAATCCGATCAATGGATCCGCCGCATGGCGCAAAACACGGCGATGATCGAGCCCTTCGAGCCCAGCCAGGTGCGAGAGGTTGGCGGGCATCGCATCATCAGTTATGGCACGTCGAGCTATGGCTATGACATTCGCTGCGCGAATGAATTCAAGATTTTCACCAACATCAACAGCACCATCGTCGATCCGAAAAACTTTGACGAGAAGTCCTTTGTCGATTTTCGCGGCGACGTGTGCATCATCCCGCCCAACAGCTTCGCGTTGGCGCGCACGATGGAATACTTCCGCATCCCGCGCAACGTGCTCACCATCTGCCTGGGCAAGAGCACTTATGCGCGCTGCGGCATCATTGTCAATGTCACGCCCTTCGAGCCGGAATGGGAGGGCTATGTGACGCTGGAGTTCTCCAACACCACCCCGCTGCCTGCCAAGATTTATGCGGGCGAGGGTTGCGCGCAGGTGCTGTTCTTCGAGAGCGACGAAGTGTGCGAGGTCAGCTACAAGGATCGCGGCGGCAAGTATCAGGGCCAGCACGGCGTCACGCTGCCGCGCGCCTGATCGCGCCTGATCGCGGCGGGCGACGGTCTGGCCGCGCCGGGTCACTCGCCTGCGAGCGCCGCCTGCCAGCGGGCCACCTGGGCGCGCACTTGGTTGGGCGCCGTGCCGCCGAGATGATCGCGCGCGGCGAGCGAGCCTTGCAGCTTGAGCGCTTCAGGCGCGTCCGTGCCGATGTGTGGCGAGAACCTGCGCAAGTCGTCCAGGCTGATGTCTTCCAGACCGACGCCGCGCTCCACAGCGAAGCGCACCGCATGCGCCACGGCCTCATGTGCGTCACGGAAGGGCAGGCCTTTTTTCACGAGATAGTCGGCCAGGTCGGTCGCGGTGGAGTAGCCCTGCAACGCGGTGCGTTCCATCGCCTCCGCCTTCACGCGGATGCCGCCCACCATATCGGTGAAGATCCGCAGGGTGTCGATCACGGTGTCGGCGGTGTCGAACAGCGGCTCCTTGTCTTCCTGGTTGTCCTTGTTGTAGGCCAGGGGCTGGCCCTTCATCAGCATCAACAGGCTCATCAGATGGCCGGTGACGCGCCCGGTCTTGCCGCGCGCGAGTTCGGGAACGTCGGGGTTTTTCTTCTGCGGCATGATGCTCGATCCGGTGCAGAAGCGGTCGGCCAGGTCGATGAAACCGAAGGCCGGACTCATCCACAGCACCAGCTCTTCGCTGAAGCGGCTGATGTGCACCATGATCAGCGCGGCGGCAGCGTTGTACTCGATGGCGAAGTCACGGTCGCTCACGGCGTCGAGCGAGTTCTGGCACACGCCATCAAAGCCCAGCAGTTCGGCCACGCGCGGACGGTTGATCGGGAAGGTGGTCCCGGCCAGCGCGGCGGCGCCCAAGGGCAGGCGATTCACGCGGGTGCGGCAGTCGCGCAGGCGCTCGGCATCGCGCCCGAACATTTCCACATAGGCCAGCAGATGGTGGCCGAAGCTTACCGGCTGCGCCACCTGCAGATGGGTGAAGCCGGGCATGATGGTGTTGGCATGCTGCGCGGCGAGTCGCACCAGCGCGCGCTGCAGCGCCCGGAGCTGATGGAGGCTCTGGTCGATGCTGTCGCGCAGCCACAGGCGGATGTCGGTGGCCACCTGATCGTTGCGGCTGCGCCCGGTGTGCAGACGTTTGCCGGCGTCGCCCGCGAGCTGGGTCAGACGGGCTTCGATGTTGAGGTGCACATCCTCGAGTTCCAGCTTCCATTCGAATGCGCCGGTGTCGATTTCAGCGCGGATCTGCGCCATGCCGCGCTCGATCGCGGCAAGATCGTCCGCGCCGAGGATGCCCTGCTCGGACAGCATGGTGGCATGCGCAATCGATCCGGCGATGTCGAACAGCGCCAGCCGCTTGTCGAATCCCACCGAGGCGGTGTAACGCTGCACCAGGTCACTGACTGGCTCAGAGAAACGCGCGGACCAGGCTTTCTGCTTGTGTTCGAATTGATCGTGCATGGGGAGATTTCGCAGGGGGGCGTCGCAGCGCCAATGTCGGAAATCGTCAATTTTAGAGAAGCCTTGCAGGTTCGGCCTGCAACACCAAGGACATGGCAGAGCCCGCCACGCAACACGATACGGCAGTGCGCCTCGATATCTGCGGCGCCGGCAGTCTGGTGCGCGCCCTGGCGGCGCTCAACGCCCTGCTGGCGCTCGTCTTGTTGATGCGTTTGCCTGCGGGCGACGGACATGTCGAAATGCTCCTGCTGCTCTCCTGGGTGGAGCCCGCCGCCCTGCTGTGGCTGGCGCTGATGTGCATGACGCAGCGGCTCTGGCGTCTGCGCGCAACCGCCGCTGTGCTGAGCGTGGCCGCGGCATTGGGCGGCGTGTCCGCGCTGGGGCTGAATCTGATGGTGCAGCCGCTGTTTGCCGCGCTGGCGCCAGCGGCGGCGCAGCAGCCCTGGCAGGCGGCGCTGGCGGGCGCGGCGCTGGCGCTCGTGTTTGTGCATTACCTGCAACTGCGCGCCCGCGCCTTCACTCCGATTGATATGCAGGCACGGCTGAGCGAGTTGCAATCGCGCATTCGCCCGCACTTTCTGTTCAACACGCTGAATGCCGCCAGCGCCTTGGTGCGCGAGCAGCCCGAGCGCGCGGAAGCGGTGCTGGACGATCTGGCCGAGCTGTTCCGCGCCAGCGTGGGCAAGCCTGGCACGCTGGTCAGCCTGGAGCAGGAAATGGATCTGGCGCGGCGCTATCTCGACATCGAATCGGTGCGCTTTGGCGCGCGCATGCGGGTGCAATGGACGGTGGATGACACTCTGCTGCAAATCCGCATTCCAACCCTCACGCTGCAGCCGCTGGTGGAGAACGCGGTGCGGCATGGCGTGGAGCGCAGCAGCCGTGCGGTGCAGATCGACATCGACATTGGCCGACGGCTCGGGCAGATCGAAGTCACGGTGCGCAACGACCTTCCCGCGATGAACGACGCTCCCGCGCCGCGCCGCAATGGCACCGGCACCGCGCTGCGCAATATTCGCCAGCGGCTGCACCTGCTGTATGACATTGCCGCCGAGGTGGATCAGGGCGAAGTGGTGGAAGATGGCGTGGCCCGCTGGCGCTCGCGTTTACGCTTGCCGTTATGAACGTGCTCCTGATCGACGATGAGCCGCTGGCCCGCAGCCGCCTGCGCCGCCTGCTCACCGAGTTGCCCGAAACCGCGCAGGCCGTGGTGGACGAAGCCGCCGACGCCGCAGAGGCCTGGGCCCTGTTGCGCGCACAGCGCTTTGATGTGCTGCTGCTCGACATCCAGATGCCGGGCCAGAGCGGCATGGAACTGGCCCGGCGGCTAGCCGGCGACCCAGGGATGTACCACCCCGCCATCGTGTTCGTCACCGCGCACGAAGAGCATGCGCTCGATGCGTTCGGTGTGTCGGCGCTCGACTATCTCACCAAGCCCGTGCGGCGCGAGCGGCTGGCACAGGCCATGGGCAAAGCAGCGTTGTGGCTGCGTGCGCAGGGCGGCGTGGAGCCCACCGCGCCCGCTGCCGAAACGGTCTATCTGACCGTGCAAGACCGCGGGGGGCTCAAACGCGTGCCACTGATCGACATTCTTTATTGCCGCGCCGAATCCAAATACACCACCCTGCAGACTGCGCAGCAGCAGTATTGGGTGGACATTTCCCTGGCGGATCTGGAACAGCGCCATCCCGGGCATTTCGTGCGCATCCATCGCAACACCCTGGTGTCCGCGCCCGCCATTCGGCGGCTGGAGCGCCCCCGCGTCGGGTCGGAGAGCCTGGCGGCGGGGCCAGACATGATCGCCGCCGATGCGTCCACCGACAACGGCGAGTCCGATGTCGGCGCCTGGACTCTGCACCTGCACGGCGTCTCAGACACCCTGCCGGTCAGCCGACGGCGGGTAGCGGTGGTGCAGGCTTTGCTGCGGACCGCGGGTTCAGCCCACAAGTAAGGCGATTGCGCCGAGCAGCAGGCAGTAAATGCCGAAAGGCCGCAGCGCCTTCATTTCATGATCGGTGAACCAGCGCATCAGGAACCAGGTGGACAGCCAGGCGAACACCCCCGCCAGCACCCCGGCGAAAGCAATGGTGCCCAGCAGTTCGTGCGGCACCCCGGCATGCAGCAGCTTGGGCACTTCCAGCACACCGGCCGCCGCGATGATGGGGGTGGCGAGCAGAAAGGAAAATTTCGCCGAATCGGCATAGTTCAACCCCAAGCCCAAGCCGGCGACCAGAGTGGCGCCCGAGCGCGAAAAACCGGGAATCAGGGCCAGCGCCTGTGCCAGGCCCACCAGGAAGGCGCGCGACCATCCCAGTTGCGGCAGGGCAATCAGGCCGCGGCGATGCTTGAGAAAGTCGCCGCCAAGCAGCAGCAGTCCGTTGAGCATGAGCGCGATGGCGGCAAAGGTGAAGCCGCCAAACAGCGCTTTGATCTTGTGCGCCAGCAGCAAGCCGAGCAAACCTGCCGGAATGGTGCCCACAATGATCAGCCACAGCAGCCGGGCGTCCGGGTTGGACGGCTTGCCGCCCGCGCGCAGCCAGCCTCCGATCAGCCGCGCCCAATCGCGCCAGAAATAAATGAGCAGGGCCGCGGCCGTGCCGAGATGCAGCACCACAATGAACGGCAGAAACCAGTCCGCCGTGCGGTCGATCGGCCAATGAAACAAGGCGGGAATGAGAATGCTGTGCCCCAGGCTGGAAATGGGAAACAGCTCAGTCACGCCTTGAAGCGCGGCGATGGCCAGAAGATAGAGGTGCATTAGCGGTTTTAGTGGTGAATTTGTGGCGCAGATTCTGACAGAACCATGCTGACATTCACCTGAGAACGCAGAGTTGTTGCAATCTTTTACTGTTGGCTTGTTGCGCTCTGGGAGTGGTGCATCAGGATGGGCGCTGGCGTGCTTCCCTGGGCGTTGCAACGCTTCGCATCGGGCCATGCCGAGAGAACCAGGATGCCGGACGGATCAATCAAAACGCCGTTGCATTGCGCTCGTCGGCGGTTCCTGCTGCCGAATCCGTGCGGACCGTAGTACCGCCCGCCGACGCAGAGTGCCCTCAGGCGCGAATGCATGCAGTTACAACTTGAATCAAAAACATGGAGTCTGCGTTTTGTCAATTCAGGAACGCGTTAAGGCTTGACTGCGACAAAATGACGCGATTGCGCGCACGGCCTCCCTATAATGGGGCGCTTGTTCATTGGCTCTTTAGACTCTCGCGCCTGCAATGAAAAAAGTCCTCTTTCTCGCTTCCCTGATGCTGGCGGCCTCCGCCCACGCGCAGGACGTGGTCGGTAACGCTGCCGCGGGTGCCAAGCTTGTGGCAACCTGCCAAGGCTGCCACAACGCAGGGGGCGGCTACCGCTCCTCCTTTCCGGAAATCTATGCCGTGCCCATGATCAATGGGCAGAACGCACAGTACATCGTCGATGCGCTCAAGGAATACAAGAACGGCAACCGCCGCTTCCCGACCATGCGCGCTGTGGCGGCGTCGCTGACCGACCAGCAAATGGCGGACATCGCGGCGTATTACGCGGTGCCCAAAGGCCAGCCCATCAAATAAAAAGCGGGGAGATCCAGGATGAAAAAATTCGTTTTGCTGGCTGCGGCCAGCCTTGTCATGGCGCAGGCCGCCAATGCGGCGGACATCAAGAAGGGTGAGGATCTGGTGAACAAGGGCGGCTGCATTGCCTGCCACGGTGCCGGTATGGACAAGCCCATCGCGCCCAACTATCCCAAGCTCGCGGGCCAGTACCAGAGCTATCTGTTCCACGCCCTGCAGCAA
>JAFGXB010000113.1 GCA_016936875.1 Burkholderiaceae bacterium
CTCATACCTCACCCCCAAAAAATGCGGCCACGACTTCCGGGTGGCGTGAGGCGGCGTCGAGCGAGCCTTCGAACAACATGCGCCCGGCGCCCAGCACGATGACGCGGGACGTGATGCTGCCCAGGAAGGCCATCAGATGCTCCACCACGATGAGGGCGATGCCGCGCTGCGACAGCTTGTGCAGCAGCGCGGCAATGCCGCCGAGTTCCGCCGGGTTCAGGCCGGCGCCGATTTCATCGACCAGCAACAGCTTGGGCCCGGTGGCCAGGGCGCGGCCCAGGTCGAGCAGCTTTTGCTGGTTGACCGTGAGCGAGCCCGCGAGCTTGTCGGCCTGCTTCTGTAGATCAATGTCTTGCAGGATGGCGTTCACGTCCACCGTGCCTGCGGCATGGCCGAAGTGCGCGGCGACTTCAATGTTTTCGCGCACCGTCATGTCGCGGAAGGTTTTGGGTGTCTGGAAGGTGCGGTTGATGCCGAGCCGCGCCAGCTTGTGCATCGGCACCTGGTGCACGGGATGGCCGTCGAAGCTGATGCTGCCGCTGTCCGCGCGGTACAGACCGGAGATGACATTGATGGTCGTGGTCTTGCCTGATCCGTTGGGGCCGACCAGGCCGACGATCTCGCCCGGAGCGAGGCTGAAGCTCACATCGTGGAGCACCACATGGCCGCCGAAGCGCTTGTTCACGCCACGCAGTTGAAGGATGGGGCCGTTAGAAGACACGAACGCCCCTTCGCGCAAACAGCGAGAGCACGCCGCCGGGCATGAACAGCACCAGCAGCACGATCAGCAGGCCGTAGATCAACTGGAAATACTGCGGGGTGGAAATGCCGATGGCCGAATACAGGCTGTACAGCACGCCCGCGCCGACGATGGGGCCAATCACCGTGCCCACACCGCCAAACAGCGCAAACACAATGGCGAACACCGACATCTGCAGGCTGAACACGGCTTCCGGGTAAAACACCGACAGGTTCCACGCATACACGCCGCCGGCCAGCCCGGCGATGCCCGCCGAGATCAGCCAGGTGATGAGCCGCGCACGCACGATGTTGATGCCGGCCATGGACGCGCTCACCGGGTCTTGCTTCATGGCGCGCAGCCCCATGCCGAAGGCCGAGACGCGAAAGTACGCCGCCAGCGCCGTGGCCAGCAACAGCACCGCCAGCATGGTGTGATAGCTGGCCGTGGGCGCGTACACCTGCTCGATCTTCAGGCCGTAAGGCCCGCCGGTGATGTTGGACAGATTGGTGTTGGACACGACGTAATACAGAATCTGCGAGGCCGCCAGGCTGGCAATGGAAAAGTACGCGCCAGACAAGCGCAGCAAGGGGCCAAGAATCAACCCCATCAGCACGGCGGCCAGCCCGCCGCCCGCCGCGCACAGCACCACCGGCAGACCGGTGTGCAGCACCAGCAGCGAGGTGGCGTAGGCGCCGCAGCCGAAGAAGCCCACATAGCCGAAGGGCAGGTAGCCCGTGAAGCCGTACAGCAGGTTGAGACCCTGTGCGAGCACGATGAAGGTCATCAGCGTGAACAGCAGCGACTCATTGCCATACACATGCGGCAGAAACAGGAACAGCGCGGCCAGCAGCACAAGCACGATGAGCCCAGGGCGCCAGCGCTGGAACAAGGAACGATCAGACACTGCGCACCGCCTTTCCGAGCAGGCCCGTGGGGCGGATGAGCACAATGGCCAGCAAGAGCACATAGGGCACGAGGTTGGACCACGAGGAGTAGTAGGTCTGCATCAGCATGGTGCCCAGGCCAAACACCAGCCCGCCGATCACCGTGCCGAGCGGGTTGCCCAGCGAGCCGATGATGACAATGGCGAACGCGGTCGTGGTGAGCCCGTCGCCCAGGTCCGGCGAAACCGAACCGAGCAGATACGGCAGAAACACCCCGGCAATACCGGCCAGCGCCAGCCCGGCCACGAAGGCCAGCGCCGAGACCTTGTTCACACTGATGCCGGTGGCCAGCGCCTCGTCGCGGTTGGCCATGATGGCGCGCGTGGCATAGCCCAGTCTGGTGCGGGTGAAGTAGAGCCATAGCGCCACGATGGCGGCAATGCTGAAAGCCGCCGCCCACCACCAGCTGTCGGGAAATTCCTGGCCGAACACGCCGATATTGCCCGCGCCCAGCGCCTCGCTCGGCAGCGAGCGCTGATCGGCGCCAAAGCCCAGCACGGTCAGCGCTTCGAGCATCTGCCCGATGCCGAAGAACAGGATGAAGGACAGCATCTCCGGGTCGCCGCTGCGCTGCAGCCGCGGCACCACTGCGTAATACAGCGGATAGCCGATGAGCACCGCCGCGGCAATGACAAGCGGCACGCCCCACAGTGGGTTGAAGCCGAAGTGGCGCGAGACAATCCACGCGGCATAGGCCCCGAGCACGATGAACTGCCCATGCGCCAGATTGATGATGCGCATGACGCCAAAGATCAGGTTCAGCCCGATGCCGATCAGGCTGAAAAAAATGCCATACAAAATGCCGCCAATGATGGCGTATTCCAGCAGTTCCACACGCCCTCCCTGAGCTGTGTTGCGTTGGTCTGCGAAGGCAGGGCGGCGCGTCTTTCGGTCTGCGCTGTTTCGCGTTGCCGCCCGCCTGTGCTGACCCTTACGCAGGGCTGCCAGCGGGGGGCGCGGTCGTCGCCGCCTGCCTGCGTTTTATTGCTTGGGTGCCGGGTAGACGGCCTTGCCGGTGGCTTTGTCTTGCGGGTAAACCACAACCATCTTGCTGCCCGCGCCTTCCGGCACGATCTGCGCAACCGGGAAGGGCTGGCCGACCTGCGCCCCATTGGCCGTGACATCGAACGGACCGAGCAGGGTGGTGGTCTTGCCCGACATGTCCATGATGGCCTGATGGAAGTCTTTTTGCGTGAACTGCGGCGACATGTCGAGCATGTGCTGCATGATCAGCCCGGTGTTGTAGCCGGCGCAGTCGAGGAAGTTGGGCTCTTTTTTGTTGGCGGCCTGGAAGGCTTTGACGAAATCGGGGGTGTTCATGCCGTAAGTCACCTTGTCATACGTCACCAGCGGCGGGGTGGGGTAGGTGTAGGTGTAGTTCAGCGCCTTGGCCCCGACGTTCTTGGTGATCAGCCCCAGCAACTGGCCGGGGAAGATGGTGAAGGTCATGGGGAAATGCAGCCCGCTTTGCGACAGCCCCCGCAGAAAGGCAATGTCGTTGGACGCATAGCCGAATTCCAGGACGGCGTCCGGATGCGTTGCCGCAATGGTGTGCAGCAGCACGGTGTAGTTGGATTCGCTGGTAGGTACGCCGTGGTCATACACCGGGGTGATGCCAGCCTTGGCCAACACCTCTTTGAGCGTGCTGGCCTGCGAGGCGTCGAAGTCGTTGGCGCCATACAGAATGGCCACGCGCTTGATCTTCTGCTGCACGATGTAGTTGGCCAGCGGAATGGGCCACACCGTGCTGGAGGGAATGCTCACATCGGCCAGATAGTCGGTGGGCTTGGTGAAGAAATTGGCTCCCGAGCCGGTGGGGTCGATGAGCAGCATATGGTGCTCGGCGGCCAGCGGCACGGCCACGGAGGTGAGCACCGAACCGAAGTCGGCAACCAGAATGTTGACCTTGTCCTGGGTGATGAGCTGGTTGTAGAGCGTGGTCGCGGTGGACGTGGAGCTTTGATCGTCGTAGGCGACGATTTTCACCGGAATCTTTTTGTTGAACGCCTTGACGAACACGCCACCGGTCTTGTTCATGGCGGCGGCCCAGAACTGCAGGCCCTCATACTGGCCTTGCGAGGCCACGGCAAACGGGCCGCTGCTGGCGTAGAGCGTGCCGATCTTGATTTCCGCAGGGGCCCTTGCGGCATGCGCCGCAAGGGCCGTGGCGCTCAGCGCCAGACCGGCGGCGAACTGGCGGAGGATTTTTTTGGACGAGGATGTGGACATGAGAGTCTCCAGAGGATGAGCAGTGGCGTACATGGCGCTTCTGCGAATGTCATGAAACATTCTCTTCCGGGACTTTGGGTGAAGCGGTGAACAAGTGCGTTGAATTGAAACAAGGCGTGTCGATGTCGCAAAAAACCCGGCCAGGCCGGGTTTGAAGGGCGGTGCGTCGTTTGGTGCAGCCTATTTGGCGACGCTGACTTTTTCGCGGATTTTGCCCACGGTGCCTGCACTGACATTGGGCGCATCGTTGCCCCAACTGCTGCGCACATAGCTGGCGATCTCGGCCACCTGGGTGTCGCTCAGGGTGGCACCGAGATCAGGCATGGCCATGGGCGTGGGATTGCCCTCGGTCTCGACCGTATGCCCGCCGTGCAATATCATGCGGATGGTGTTGATCGGGTCGGGGGTGTTGACCGTGGGGTTGAGCGCCAGCGCAGGAAACACATTGGGAATGCCCTGGCCCTGCGCTTGATGGCACATGGCGCAATGCGCTGCGTAGAGCGGATCACCCGCCTTGGCGCTGGCGGTCATCACCGGGGCCTGCGGCTTGTTGATGGCCGAATTGGGATGCACCGGCGACAGCGATTTGAGGAATACCGCGACCGCCTCCAGATCGCCATCGTTCAGGTGTTGGGTGCTGTCGTGCACCACATCGGTCATGCTGCCGACGATGGTGAAATCGGCAGTCCGCCCGGTTTTGAGCAGTTGCACCAGCTCGGCGGGCGTCCAGCGGCCCAGGCCGTCGGACAGGTCGCCGCGCAGATTGGCGGCATACCAGTTGTCGATGCGCGCGCCGGAAAGATACAGGCTGCCGTCGGCTCCTCCGGGCTCCATCGCCTTCTCTTGCAGGAAGGGGCCGCGCGGGGTGTGGCAAGCGCCACAGTGCCCCAGCCCTTCCACCAGATAGGCGCCGCGGTTCCATTGCGCAGTCTGCTTCGGGTTGGGCTGGTACACGCCGTCGCGGGCGAACATCCAGTCCCAAATGGCCAGCGGCCAGCGCATATTGAGCGGCCAGGGAATGTCTTCAGGCTTGTTGGCCTGCGCCACTGGCTGCACCCCGTGCAGGAAATAGGCGTAGAGCGCGTGCATGTCTTGTGGCGTGATGCGCGCATACGAGGGGTAGGGCATCGCCGGGTAGAGATAGCCCAGCCGGGGCGACTTGCCGTGGCGCACCGCCTCGTCGAACTGCGCAAAGGTCCAGTTGCCGATGCCGTCTGTCTTGTCCGGGGTGATGTTGGGCGAATACACCTTGCCGATGCCCATGGGCAGATTCATCGGCAGACCTCCGGCAAACGGCTTGCCCTTCGGCGCGGTGTGGCAGGCGATACAGTCTCCGGCGCGGGCGAGGTAGGCGCCGCGCAGCACGTCCGGGTCGTTGGGGGTGGGCTGAGTGGCAGCAAAACTGCTTTGCATCAGCAGGCCGAGCGCGCAGCCCGCAGTGATCGAGGACAGCGATACACGCATGAAAGTCTCCGGTGAACAGGCCGTGTCGGGAGCGGCGTCTGGTTTTTGTTGCATCGCAGTATGGCGCATCGTCGGCCTCAGTGCAAACCCGAATGGGCGGTTTCGGGGTGATTTCATACCAACCGTTTCCGCTGTTGCAGCTGCGTACAGCGGCATGACGCAAAATGACTCTTGTTCCGACTTTTCACAACGCCATAAAGGGCCCGCCATGAACGATCCCCAGGTTCACGTCGTCTCGCATCCGCTGGTGCAGCACAAGCTGACACTGGCGCGCAGCAAAGACACCACCACCGACAACTTCCGCCGCCTGGTGCGCGAAATCGCCGCCATGCTGGCTTATGAAGCCACGCGCGACCTGCCCACTGAGCGGGTGGATGTGAGCACTCCGGTGGCCGATTGCCGCATGCCCATCCTCGCGGGCAAGAAGCTGTGCCTCGTGTCCATCCTGCGCGCCGGCAACGGCATGCTCGACGGCATGATCGACCTGCTGCCCAACGCGCGCGTCGGGCACATCGGCCTGTACCGCGACCCGGCCACGCTCGAACCCGTGGAGTATTACTTCAAGGTGCCCGACGACATGGCCGAGCGCCTGGTCATCGTGGTCGATCCCATGCTGGCCACCGGCAACTCAGCCGCCGCCGCGCTCACCCACCTCAAGCGTGCCGGGGCCACCTCGCTCAAGCTGGTGAATCTGCTGGCCGCGCCCGAGGGGGTGCGCACTGTGCGCGCCGCGCACCCCGATGTGCCCATCACCCTGGCCGCCATTGACGAACGCCTCAACGACCACGGCTACATCGTTCCCGGCCTGGGCGACGCGGGCGACCGCATATTCGGCACGAAATAAAGCGGGTTCTCAAGACGGCGCAGTGCCGCCCCAGAAGGTGCTCAGGGCAGATCGGCAGAAACCTGCAAGCAAATGTTGCCGGGAATGGAATTTGCGTTTCTCAGTTCTACGATGCGCTGCGCACCAAGACGGCGCCCCTCCCTGAACAGAGCAAAGGACGGTTCCATGTCAACCCGCAACCCTGCACCCACCGCGGCCATCCCAGTGGGTGGCATCGAGCAACGTGGCATTGAACGCGTGCTGCCGTCTGAGCGCACGCATGTGCGCATCATCGACAACTTCACCATGTGGCTGTCGGCCAATCTGGTGATCTCCACCGTGGCGCTGGGTGCGCTGGCTGTGCCGGTGTTCGGGCTCGGGTTCTGGGACAGCCTGGGCGTCATCGTGCTCTTCAATGTGCTGGGTGTGCTGCCGGTGGCGTTTTTCTCCACCCTCGGCCCCAGGCTCGGGCTGCGGCAGATGACCATCTCGCGCTATTCCTTCGGCTGGCACGGCGCGAAGATCATGGCCCTGTTCAACGTCGCGGCGTGTATCGGCTGGTCGGCGGTGAACGTGATCGTCGGCGCGCAGATCGTCACCGCCATCAGCGGCGGCGCGGTGCCGGTGTGGGCCGGCATCCTGCTGATCGCCGTGCTCACCACCGCTGTGAGCCTGTATGGCTACCGCTATGTGCACCGCTACGAACGCTTCGCCTGGATGCCGATGGCGGCTATCTTTCTCATCGTGCTGTTCGCCGCCGGTGGGCAGATGCAGGCGCTGCCCACGCCGGTGTGGACCATGGCGCATGTGGCCTCGCTGGTGTCGTTCGGTGGCGCGATCTTCGGCTTTGCCACCGGCTGGAGTTCTTACGCCGCAGACTACAACGTCAACCAGCCGGAGAACACCGCGCCCAGCCGGGTGTTCTGGCTGACTTTCTTTGGCGTCATCATTCCCTGCATCCTGCTGGAGTCGCTCGGTCTGGGGTTGACCACGGTGGCGGTTTTTGGCAAGGCCGCGCAGAGTGGCGGCGGCGCGCTGCTCTCCGCCGCGCTGCAGCCACTGGGGGGCGCGGGCAAGTTGCTGTTGTTCCTGCTGGCGCTGTCGGTCATCGCCAACAATATTCCCAACGACTACTCGGCAGGCCTGTCGATGCAGGTGCTGGGGCGCGGCTTCCAGAAGATCAACCGCGCGGTGTGGACGCTGATTGGCGCGGTGGTCTATGTGCTCATCGCCATCCCTTCGGCGGCGCATTTCAACGCCACACTGGAGAACTTTCTGCTGGTGGTGGCGTACTGGCTGGGGCCATGGGCCATCATCCTCATTCTGGAGCATCTGGTGTTCCGCCGTGGCAGCTACAATCTCGCGGACTGGAACACCCAGCACAAGCTGCCGGTGGGCTGGGCAGCGATGATCGCCATGGCCGCGGGGCTGTTCGGGGTGTACCTTGGCGCGGCGCAGTCCATGTTCGTCGGGCCGATCGCCGGGCTGTTCAATCCGCCCTACGGCATGGACATCGGCTTCGAGCTGGGCGTGGTGTTTGCCGCCATCGCCTACCTCATCCTGCGGCCCATCGAACTACGCGGCGCAGCCAGAGCGGTCACTTTAGATTGAACTCCGCCTGCATGACGCCGGGGTCGGCACCGGTTTTTTCGCCGGGAATGGTGATGCGGAATTTGCCGTCAATCACGTCCTGGCCCGGCGTCCAGGTCTTGTCATCGAAGCTGACCCAGCGCTTGTAGATGTAGAGATTTTTCTTCAGGGTCACGGACATGGGCGCTTTGGCGCCCTGCGCCAGCAGGCTGCCTTCAACCGAGGCGTCAATCGGCAATGGCGTGTTGGCCGGGAGCAGCAGCACATACTCCTGGTGCGCTGGCGCCTGTTCGCCAAAGCGCACGATGGGCAGCTTGGCCATGGTGTCGGCGCTGGGCAGCACCAGACCGGCGCAGCCGGTCAGGGAGAGAGCGGCCAGTGCCGCAGCGGCCGTGGCAATGGGATGCAGACGAGATGTCATGGTGGAGTCCTTGGCGGGTTGGGGGAAGGAAGCCGGAGTGAGCCGGTTTTTTTGCGGCGGGTTTCAGGCCGGTTTGAGTCGTTTGGATGCGGCGGGAGCCGCGTCGCTCATGGCCATGAGCGTGTGCAGTTGTGCGATGTAGGCGGCAAGCGCCTTGCGGCCTGCGGGTGTGAGACTGAACACGGTTTGCGCGCGCCCCGTGGTGGCCGTCTCCGCCGATTTTTTGCGCGCCTTCACATAACCGGCGTCGATGAACTTGGTCATGTGCGCATCGAGGTTGCCATCGGTCGCCTCCAGGGTTTGCTTGAGTTCGGTGAAGGTGGCCTCGCCGCGCGCAGCCAGAAACGCTGCGATCTGGGTGCGCAGGGGCTGATGCAGCAGTGGGTCGAATTGGGGCAGGGTTGTGGTCATGGCAGGCTCAGGGTGGGATTGGGGGCGTGGAACGTGGCATGCACTTGCAGCTCGGCGCTTTGGCCCTGGAGCGCAACGCGCAGGCGGTCGATGCGCAGACGCAGGAGCCCTTCGCCGAGGCTGTGCCAGGCTTGTCCTGCAAGCTGATAACCGCCATCGGGCTGGCCGTCGCGGGTGGACAGCAGCATGGGCTGACTCACGGTGATGGGTAGCGAGGCGGTGGGCCCGGCGGCCAGCAAGGGGCTGTCGAGATCGAGCCGGATGTGGGCCACCGTGCCGGCTGGAAGCAGGAGCACTTGCCTGCCTGTCGTCGGTCGAAACGCCGCAATGGGCACGGGTGCGACGCCTGGCGGACTTGCACCCAGATTGAGCAAGGGCGCCAGCAGCAAGGCCGCCAGCACGACGGCAATCAGCCAGAGCCCGAGGGCCGCAAGCCGCGTGGCGAGCGGTCTGCCGTCGGTGGCCAGGCTGAGTGTGCCGGCCAGGGGCAGGCCGATTGCAAAGCAACTCGCGGCCAGCCAGCGCATGTCCGCGTTGGACAGCCCCGCGGCCAGCGCGGCAATGCCCAGCAGCAGGGTGGCAACGCCGATCCACTCGATCAGCGCGCGGGAAAACAGCCCGAAGAGATAAATGCCCATGCCCAGCAGCACGATCCACAGGGGATAGATCATGAGGCTGCCTCCAAAGAAAAAGGTGGCGACCGTTCCCAGAATGCCGAGGCCGAACAGCAGCCACCAAGCGCGCGTGATTTGCGCCTGGGCGAAGGGCACGGTTTCATCGCGCCCCTGCCGCACCTGCCGCGTGAGGATGTGGTCGATCCAAGCGGCAGAGCCGAGCCAGAACGACAGCCACAGCAGCACGGCGAGGGCGCGCAGATTGCCGCTGGGAACCAGCGTGAGTACAGGATCGGTGAAGGCGCAGAGCAGGCCGCCGGTGAGACCCCAGATCAGCAGGGTGTGACGTTCCAGATGCACGCTGCGCTGCCCGGCGCTCAGCATGGACTGGATGCTCTGGAGGCGAAACTCGGCGTCTTGCATGGCGGCACTCGGTTCACTCTGATTTGCAGAGCTTATGCTCTGCAAATCAGAGCGTCAAGTTTGCCGCTTCCGCGCCTCCCACCGCAACGCCGCCTATCGGACAATCCGGGTACAAAGTCCGTTCACACTAGGCCTCGGCCGCTCGTCCGGCAGGGCCAGACAACACAGGGAGTCCCAG
>JAFGXB010000114.1 GCA_016936875.1 Burkholderiaceae bacterium
CAGCTAAGGGCATCGGGCAATCTCCTCAAATCTTGGAGCCGCCGTGCCGGGGAAGCCTTCTTGAAACCTTGCCTGCCGGTACGGCGGCAAGGTGCGGTCAAGACCGCAACGACATGCCGCTTCCTATTGGAAGCGCCACCACAGAGCGATGTTGGTCGAAGCGGTACGGGTCATGGACAGACCAAAGTATTGAATTTAGAAGCTAGAACTCAGCCCGAGTGCGCCCGAACGGAATTCCAAAGTAAGCGTTTGGGACTTTACCACGAGCATGTTTGGCAAAGCCACCTCCGACAGCACCGAGCCTCCAGCAGATCGCCCCCACCTCGGTTCCGACGACAGCGCTGCCCTGTCGAAGGTCGAAGAAGCAAAGAGCGAATAGGCCTGCCACTTCGCATTGCCCCCCTGCGATCGTCAGATGCGGCCGGGATTTGTGAGCATGGAATCTGAGGTAAGCAGTCACCTTGGCCCGCACGTGCGTGATGCTATATCGCAATATCAGCATCCGGGCCAGATATGACACCGCCGCTTTCCTCTGCTGATCCGAGACCTACAGGCATAAATGGCGCTGCTCACGGCTTTGTGAAACCGTCGGCGTATCAGACCATACCGAACCGGTTTTGCGAGGGATAGCGCAGCGCATGACGCTGATACCGTGAGCGCCAATATCGAGCTTGCGTCCTCATCGCTCGATGGGCCGGCAACCGGTCAATTCTTGCACATCGAACAAGACGAGGCCACCTGCGGCGGATGCCAATCATCTCGCCCGCCTACGTTCAGGGCATCGTCCCAGGCATCCGCTGCAGGCCATAACGACACGACAGCCCTTGGCAGGGCAAGAAAGGAGCCGGTGATGTAGCGCTTCCGAAAGGAGACGAAGACATGCACAAGGACATTTCAACATCAAAGGTGTTCTATCGACCCATCGAAGCGGCCATCCGATGGGCCGGGTTGCTGCGGTACCTGCCGATGATCCTGGCCGCGATCGCATCACCGCGCTTCCTGCCACCGTCGCTGAACTGCCCGCGGTGGAACGAGTGCCGGCTGTACTCGGAGCGCATCTATGACGGTATCCTCAACGGAGACCTGCCCTACGGCACGGACGGGATCACGCTCAATGACCCGAAGCTACTGCAGTCGCCGGATTTGACCGTTCGCCATGTTGATCTGAAACGTTGGATGCGCACCCACTATCCTGAGCACCGGCCAGGATTCCTGTTCAGCCGTGGCGAACGCATGGCGCATCCTTTCATCACCATGGAAACAGGACAGGCGATCCTGGTGGAGCGGCTGGCCCTTCAGGCAGCGCTGGAGCAAGCCGGGCGCCAGATACGAGAACTGCAGGAGCAGCACGACACCCTGCTCAAGCAGTCCACCGTGCTGCTGACTGCCAGCCAGTGCGAGATCAGCGAACGGGCGGAGACGACGTATCTCAACATCATCGGCGGGATGCTGACGCTGATGCTGGGCCAGTCCCCCTCGGGCGTGCCTTACTCCAGCTTCAAAACGCAGGAGGCCCTTGTCTCGGCATTGGTCGCCCACTACGGCGGCACCATGGGCATCACGGAGCGAACCTTGAACGGCAAGTTCGCCAACGCCAGGAAGTACGTCCGTAGCGCAAGCGCATGAGGTTTTCCAGCTTGTATGTGCAGTCGCGGAGATTGCATTTGCAATGTCTTTTCGTAGCGATGTCTATTGAATAGAGGTCACGCCAACAAACGCCACCGAGCGTTCAGGAGTGACCGACATGTCGCAAGCACCTGTCCTGCCACCGAACGAGCGCCGCATCTTGCGGCTCGATGAAGTCGAAGCCAAGTCGGGCTTCAAGCGCGCCCACATCTACAGCCTGATGAAGAAGCGCCAGTTCCCCCAGGCGCTGCGCCTCGGCATTCGCGCCGTCGGCTGGGATTCGATCGAAATCGACCAGTGGATCGCCGAACGCCTCAACAACCGGACCTGATCCGCTCTCCCTTGGACTTCCCATTCCCAGACGGAGAGCGCCATGCAGGTTGTATCCATCATCTCGACCAAGGGCGGCGTCGGCAAGACCACCACCGCCGCCAACCTCGGCGGACTCGTTTCCGATGCGGGCCTACGCGTGCTGCTGCTCGACCTCGACGTGCAGCCCACGCTGTCCTCCTACTACGAGCTGGCCCACCGCGCGCCCGGCGGCATCTACGAGCTGCTGGCCTTCAACGAGCGCGACCTCGGCCGGCTCGTGTCCCGCACGATCATCGCGGGGCTGGACCTGGTGGTCTCCAACGATCACCGGGGCGAACTGAACACCTTGCTGCTGCATGCGCCAGACGGGCGCTTGCGGCTGCGCCACCTGTTGCCGGTGCTGGCACCCCTCTACGACCTGCTGCTGATCGACACCCAGGGGGCGCGCAGCGTGCTGCTGGAGATGGCGGTGCTCGCCTCCGATCTTGCGCTGTCGCCCGTGACCCCGGAAATCCTCGCAGCCCGCGAACTGCGACGCGGCACCATGCAGTTGCTGGAAGACATCGCGCCGTATC
>JAFGXB010000115.1 GCA_016936875.1 Burkholderiaceae bacterium
AATACCCCACCAAGGTTGCGAAGACCAGTGCCACGGTGTTGAAAAACACTGCGCCGGGCAGGATGGCCAGCAGCTCAAACCCATTGAAGTCACGCCATTTCACAATCGTCGTGAGCAAGGCGCTGAGCAAGCCAAACCCCACGCCGATGGCCGCGTTGATGCGCATCAGGGTGGGCAGGGTGAGAACGGCGGTTTCAATTTGGGGGGATGTCATGTTTGCGGAGAAAGTCAGTTGCGCACTTCGCCATCACCCAGAACCACCCATTTCATGCTGGTCAGGCCTTCCAGGCCGACGGGTCCGCGGGCGTGGAACTTGTCGGTGGAAATGCCGATTTCAGCGCCCAGGCCGTACTCGAACCCATCGGCAAAGCGGGTGGAGGCGTTGATCATCACGCTGGCTGAATCGACCTCGCGCAGAAACTGCATGGCGCGGGGATGATCACGGGTGAGGATGCTGTCGGTGTGCTGCGAGCCGTAGCGGTTGATGTGCGCGATGGCGGCGTCCACATCGTCCACCAGTTTGATGGAGATGATGGGCGCGAGATATTCGGTGCTCCAGTCGGCCTCGCTCGCATCACGCAACAGCGGCTCGGCGCCGGGCACGGAAGCGAGCAGTGCTCGGCTGGCAGGGCAGCAGCGCATTTCCACACCTTTTTGCACAAAGACCGCCCCGATGCGCGGCAGAAATTCCGGGGCGATGGCTGCGGCGACCAGCAACGATTCCGCAGCGTTGCACGGGCTGTAGCGCTGGGTCTTGGCGTTGTCTGTCACGCGCACGGCCATGTCCAGATCGGCACCGCTGTCCACATACACATGGCAGTTGCCATCGAGATGCTTGATGACCGGAACGCGCGCTTCGGCGCTGATGCGCTCGATCAAGCCCTTGCCGCCGCGCGGAATGATGACATCGACAAACTGCGGCATGGTGATGAGCGCGCCCACGGCCGCCCGGTCCGTGGTGGGCACCAGTTGCACCGCATCTTCGGGCAGACCGGCCGATCGCAGCGCCAGCGCCACCAGTTCAGCCAGGGCGCGATTGCTGTGAACGGCCTCCGAACCGCCTCGCAGAATGACCGCATTGCCCGACTTGATGGCCAGAGAGGCGGCTTCGATGGTGACGTTGGGGCGGCTCTCAAAAATCATGCCGAACACGCCCAGCGGCACACGCATCTGTCCCACACTGATTCCAGAGGGGCGTCGGCGCACGTTGTTGATCTCGCCCACCGGGTCGGGCAGGGCGGCGACCTGCTCGCAGCTTTGTGCCATTTGCTCCACCACCTTGTCGCTCAAGGTCAGGCGGTCGATGAACGCGGTCTCCAGCCCGGCCTCGCGCGCGGCATGCAAGTCGCGCAGATTCGCGTCCTGCAACTGGGGACGATGGGCGCGGATCGCGGCGGCCAGTGCAAACAGCGTCTTGTTTTTTGCCGCCGTTTCAGCCTTGGCCATGCCGCGCGAGGCCGCGCGGGCACGGGCGCCAAGATCGGCCATCAGGGTGTGGATCTGTTCGGAAGAGGCATCCATAAACTGTAAAAAACGCTGAGAAAAGAGAGGCTGGGGGACCGAACCGCACGCAAGGACATGCAATCCATTTATGCTGATTCCGTCTTGCCCGAGCGAAACGCAATTGTGCGTCAAGGGGCTTGGATTTGCTGTACTGATTTTTGACTCAAGGAGATCATGATGGGACTGTTCGATAGCGTGGCGGGTGGTTTGGGACAAATGCTGGGCGGCCAGCAGGGGCAGACCGGCGCGGAGAGCAACCCGATGCTGCAGGTCGTCATGGGACTGATGGGTGGCAGCGGTGGCCTGGGCGGTCTGCTGGAGAAATTCCAGCAAGGCGGACTGGGCAATCTGGCGCAGTCGTGGGTGGGGACGGGAGCCAATCTGCCCATTTCCGCAGAACAGATTCAGCAGGTGCTGGGCGGCGGTGCGCTCGGTGACATTGCCAGCAAGCTTGGCATGCAACCGGCGCAGGCGGCCAGCGCATTGTCCGAGGCGCTGCCCGGTGTGGTGGACAAACTCACGCCCAACGGCCAACTGCCCGCCGAAGGGGATCTGATGGCCACGGCGCAGCAGATGTTGGGCAAGCTCCTGGGCTGATTGCCGCAGAAACAGGGCGAATGATTGACGTGGTTTCTGAGCGTCATCGACAGAATCTGTTGGATTTTTAAGGTGCATCGCGCATAGACTCCTCCGTAACCCTGAGAGGGTTTTCCCTTTGTCGATAGTTTCTTGTAAATATATCGCAGGGATCGAAAGTAACGGGAGTTCTCTATGCGTCAATTCAAAACCATACGCCGCCCGCTGGCCTTGGCCATGCTGGGCGGTCTATTTATCGCCGTGCCCGCGAGCTGGGCGGCCGCGCCGCCCGAGGCGGCGTCGTGCATCGCCTGTCACGGGGCGGATGGCATGGGCAATGCCGCCGCGGGGTATCCGCGGCTGGCCGGTTTGCCACAGCAATATCTGGCCGATCAATTGCATTATTTCGCCGACGGGACGCGCAATAACGCCATCATGTCCGGCATGGCCAAACCGCTCACCGCGCCGCAGGTCACGGCGCTGGCTGCGTATTACGCCAAATTGAAACCCAGCGGAAAACCGTCGCCCATGCCCACTGGCGCGGCGGCGACCGAAGGCGAGCGCCTGGCGCTGCGCGGTGACTGGGAGCACGGCATTCCAGCCTGCATTCGCTGCCATGGGCCAGGCGCTGTTGGAGTCGGGGCGAATTTCCCTCCCCTGGTCGGGCAATCGGCTGTCTATATCGAAGCGCAGATCAAGGCCTGGAAGGACGGGAGCCGCCGCGGCGACCCACTGGGCATGATGCACACCGTGGCGCTGCGCATGACGGACGCGCAAACGCAGGACGTCGCGCGCTGGCTCGCGGCACAACCGCTGGCGCTGAGCAAGACCTCTGCCGCCAAACCCTGAACCGGAGCGCGATATGACCACATCCCTTTCTTTCGCCGCGCGTTTCGCCGCGCGGCCATCCTCCCTGAAGACCTCGCGCGCCGCCTTCAAGCTGTCCCTGCTTGCGTTCAGCCTGACCGGCGCCTTTGTGACGTCTGCCTTTGCTGCGGATGCGCCGTCTGCTGCGACATCTGCTCCGCCCAAGTCGGAAATCAACGCTGCGGTGGGCACTGGCGTCAAGTTCACCCCGCCGCCGGAGTCGGCCATTCCCGACGATGAATTCGGCAAGATGGTCAAGCTCGGGCGCAACATCATGCTCGATACACCCAAGTACGCAAAGGCCTATGTTGGCAACACCCTGAGCTGCGTGAACTGCCACACCGACGCCGGGCGCATGGCCGGTTCCGCGCCGCTGTGGGCGGCTTATGTGAGCTATCCCGCGTATCGCGGCAAGAACAAGAAGGTCAACACGTTCGAAGAGCGCCTGCAAGGCTGTTTCATGTACAGCCAGAACGGCAAAGCGCCAGCGCTGGGCAGCGAACCGCTGGTCGCGCTGGAGTCGTATGCCTACTGGCTGTCCAAGGGGTTGCCGGTCGATGAGAAGGTCGCCGGACGCGGCTATCCCAATCTGCCAGAACCTGCGCAGGCACCCGACTATGTACGGGGTCAGAAGGTGTATGAGGCCAAGTGCATCGTCTGTCACGCCGCGAATGGCGGGGGGCAATACGTCAATGGCGAAACCGTGTTTCCGCCGCTGTGGGGTGCCAAGTCCTTCAACTGGGGGGCGGGCATGGGCAGCTACAAAAACGCCGCCAAGTTCA
This sequence comes from Burkholderiaceae bacterium, assembly GCA_016936875.1. Lineage (GTDB taxonomy): Bacteria > Pseudomonadota > Gammaproteobacteria > Burkholderiales > Burkholderiaceae_C > Thiomonas. The sequence goes on from JAFGXB010000115.1 coordinate 3,729, forward strand.
TCTACGCCAATATGCCTTACGGCATGAGTTACAGCCTCACCCCGCAGGAAGCCTGGGACGTGGCCTACTTCATGGACGCGCAGGAGCGTCCGCAAGACCCGCGCTGGCAAGGCAGCGTCGCTGCGACGCGCGCCAAGTTTCACGACAGCAAGTTCAGCCTGTACGGCACCAAGGTGAACGGCAAATTGCTGGGCGACATCGGCGCCCCCAAAGTGCGCTGAGCGGATTTTCAGTTGGGCAAATGCCCTGCTTCGGCAGGGCGTTTGCCATTCAGGCAGCGGAGTTTCCCGGCTCAATGTCGCGGAAAAACCGCTGGTACAGCACCAGATACGCCGCCTGAAACGTGGCCGCCACGACGAAGGGCGCGATCAGCCAGCCCAGGTGCAGCAACACCCCGGCGATCAGCGGCCCGATGGCGCGCGGAATCTGTATCGACACGTTGTTGACCGTGGCAGCCAGTCCGCGGCGGTCGGCGCCGGTGAGGCTGACGGTCAAGGCCTGGCGCACGCCCATGGTGCCCTGATTCGCGGTGGCGCGCAGCGCGTAAAAGCCCGCCGCAATCCAGAACACGGGGGACAGCGGGGTGAGCAACAGCATGACCAGACCCGCGGCGCGCATGCCGACCACTGCGCGCACGGCGCCAAAGCGCCGCGCCAGTCGGCTGGCGATCTGCGCGCCAAACGCGGCGAACACAAAACTCACCGCCATCGCGGGGCCGATGCTGGCGGGCCCGTGCCCGTAGCGCACCAGATACCAGTACGCCATCAGCGGCGCCACCATGCCGATGCCCAGCCCATTCAGCGCGTTGCCCAGGCCGAGCCGCCAAAGCAGGGCGTTTTCCCGCAGATGGCGGGTCTGGATTGGCTCGACATCCGGCGGCATATCTGCCGAAGCCAAGGAGAGCGCCTGCGTGTCAGCCTTGGGTGCGGTGGGCGCATCGGTTGCTTGCAGCAGCAAGGCGAACCCCGCAGCCGAGCCCACCAAGGGCAGTACGAACAGGCTGCGATACGCCCAGTCCGTCGGCATGAGGGTGCCCAGCCAGTGCGGCGCCGCGCCGAGCAAAGCGCCCAGCGCCATGCCGAGCATGCCCAGTGTGGAATTCAGGCTGAAAATTTGTGAGCGCAAGGCGGGCGGCGTGCCGTGCGCCAGCCACGACTGCTCCAGCGGTCCAAACGGTCCGGCGGCGCCATTCGCGCCCCGGCCGAATCCGCCCAGCAATGCAGCGGGAACCAAGAGCCAGGGCGTGCCGGCCACGAGTGCAATTGCCGCGCAGGCCACCAGCACCAGTTCATAGCCGAGCAGAAACTGGCGGCGCCCGACCCGGTCGCTCAAGGGGCCGATCCACAGCGTGAGTGCCGCGCCGATGAACAGGCTGCCGCTGAGCACCGCGCCGATTTGCGGCGCGCTCCAGTGCAGGGCGTGGAGATACAGGGTGAATGCGGCCACCAGCGCGCCCTGGCCGATGCTGCGCGCCGTGCGGGCCAGAATGATGCGCCGCGCGGCGGGAGATATTTGCGACCACGCGCTACGCCTGCGGGTTGCGGTATCGTCAGGCCGCAAGGGCGGAGCGGCAGTGTGCATCGCGCTGTTTGCCTCGCTGTTGCCTATTCAGGCGTTGCTGGTGTGGTGGCTGCTGCCATGCGAGTGTCGTGCGTGTCCACCGTGCGTGCCTGCTGTTGTGGTTTGGCGGTAGATCGTGCCGGGGCGGCCATGTAATGCTTGATCTGCGCAATCACCGCCGGTTGGTCCCAGTCTTCCGGGCCCATGGTGCGGGCGATTTCCTTGCCCTGCTTGTTAATCAGGATCGTGGTGGGCGTGCCCAGAATGCTCAGGGTGTCAAGCACATTGGTGGTCGGGTCGACATAAATGGGCAGGTGGCTGATGAAGTTGTCGTCGTAAAAACTCTTCACGGTGTAGATGCCGCCTTTGTCCACCGACAAGGGCACGACGGCAAAGTTCTTGCCGCCCAGCAGCTTTTGCAGTTTGTCGAGCGTGGGCATTTCGTGCACACAGGGCGGGCACCAGGTTGCCCAGATGTTGAGCAACACGACCTTGCCCTTGAAGTCCGCCAGGGTCATGGGCTTGCCTTGTCCGTTCTCAAACGTGACTTGCGACAGGGGCAGGGTGTGCGCGTTTGGATAGGGTGTAAAAGTGAAGCCTGCCGCCCAGGTGGCGGGACTGCTGAGAGCGCAAAGCGCCAGGGCCATGCCGACGCGGCGCAGACGGTGGATGAGGGGATGCATGGAATAACTCCAGAAAATGCGTCACAGGGACTTTGCAAAAACATAGCGTTCGTGCGCGAATCGCGCTGTAACTGCATGTAGAACAAAGGAGGCGTAAGGTGGCATGCACTCAACTGACACCTCACCATGCACCCTGCCGAAGCCCTGGAATTCGCGCACCTCGTGCTCGGGGTGCACCTGCTCATTATTGGCTTCAATCTTGCTGGACTGGTTGTGGTGCCCCTCGGCGTCTGGCTGCGCTGGAACTGGGTGCATGATTGCCTGTGGCGCGCGGCGCATCTGCTGTCGATGGCGGTGGTGGCCGCGCAGGCCGCAATGGGGCGCGCGTGTTTTCTGACCTTATGGCAAAGCGATTTGATGCAGCGTGCAGGCCAGCAAGGCGACCGGCAAGGACTGATCCAGCGCTGGATCGATCACTTGATTTTCTGGAATCTGCCGCTGAGCGTCTTCACGGTGATTTACCTGGCCGTCGGGATCTACACGCTGGGGTTGTGGTGGTGGGCACCGCCGCGCTGCGGGCGCGGGCGGCGCAAGGCCCAGCCAAGGAAAAGCGCCAGCGCGGCCAGCAAGACATCCGGCCAGTCGCCATAGCGTGAGGCCAGCCAGGCAAACGGCGTCAATCCGGCGTGGCCTTGCACTGTGCCGGTCAGCACGCCCACGGTGTACGGCGGCAGTTCTGCGATGACCTGGCCGTGGGCGTTGATGATGGCCGTCGCCCCGGTATTGGTGGCGCGAATGCCAGGAATCTGGAATTCCAGCGACCGCATGCGGGCGATTTCCAGATGTTGCGGAATGACGATGGTGTTGCCGAACCAGCCCAGATTGGTGAGGTTGGCAAAGACATTGGGCGCGTTTGCGGGGGAGCGAAAGCGCTGCGCCATTTGCGCGCCGAATAAATCTTCGTAGCAGATGTTGGGCGCCACCTTCACGCCCTGCACCACAAAGGGCGGCTGGTCAAAACCGCCGCGCGCAAAGCTGCCCAGAGGCATGTCCATCAACTTGACGAACCAGCCCAGGCCATACGGCACGAATTCGCCAAAGGGCACCAGATGGGCTTTGTCGTAGCGGTAGGCGCTTGCTCCGCCCAGCCCCAGCACGCTGTTGGTGTACTGAGTTGCGCCGCGGGTGAGGGGGATGCCCAGCAGCGCAGCGGTGTGATGCTCGCGCAGTGCGCGCTCGATATGCCGCAGATAGCCCGCGTCGAGGTCTTCTGGCAAAACCGGGACGGCGGTTTCGGGCGTCACGATGAGATTGGCTTTGAGTGTGCTCAGCCAGTCGCCATAAAGCCGCAGTGTCGACCCCAGCGATTCCGGGCGGAATTTCTCGGACTGCGCAATATCGCCCTGAAGCAACGCGACCTTGAGCGCCGGGCCCGCAGGTTGCGTCCAGCGCACCTGCTGCAATTGCCACCCGCCCAGCACCAGAGCGATCAGCAGGCTCAGGCTCGCCACGGCACCTCGCAGGCTGACCTGCGACAGCGCTGCCAGAAAAGCGGCGGCCAGGGCTGCGGTGAAGTTCACCCCATATTGCCCGATGACCGGCGCATAGCCGGACAAGGGATTGCCCACCTGCGCATAGCCGAGCGCCAGCCAGGGAAAGCCGGTGAGCACCGTGCCGCGCAGCCATTCCGCCAGGGTCCAGCCCCCCGCAAAAACCAGCGCGGCGCCGATGGTCGAGCCGAGCGCCCAGGCGCTGCGCCCGGCCGGTGGCGCCCACGCGGCAGCCAGTGCGCCAGCCAGCGCCGGGTAAACGGCGAGATAGGCGCAGAACAACACCAGAGCGCCGCCTGCCACGGGGGGCGCCATGCCGCCATACAACGCCATGCTGATATAGAGCCACCACAGTCCGCCCGTGAACCAGCCTAGCCCGAGGCTGAACCCCAGCAGCGCTCCGCGCTTGGCCCGCTTGGCCGTCGCGGTGTGTGGGTCTGTCCACAGCAGGCTGATCCACGCAGCCAGAATGACAACGGACCAGGCGCCGAGTTGCGGCCGTCCAAAGGTCTGCGCCAGCAAGACACCGAGCAGGATGGAGAGAAAGGGCGCGAACCGGGGTGCGGCCAGCAGGCCCAGCAGCCCCTGGCGCGGGGCGGTGCCTGGCAACGTCGATTGGGGGCGGTTTGCGGGAATGTCAGACATACAGGAAGGGGCGGAGGGGCAGCGGCCGCACTTTACCCTGCGGGCATGTCGCTACCGTGCGCATAGGGGTCAGGAATGCCGAAGCGCTGCAACACCGCCACTTCGCGGCGCTCCATCTCCTGGGCTTCGCGCTCTGTCTGGTGATCCCAGCCCTGCGCGTGCAGCACGCCGTGAACGACCAGATGCGCGTAATGCGTCAGCAGCGGTTTGTGCTGCGCCTGCGCCTCGCGCTGAACGACCGGGCTGCACAACACCACATCCGCCTGTGTCGGCCAGTGGCTGTAGTCGAAGGTCAGCACATTGGTGGCGTAGTCTTTGCCACGATACGCGTGGTTGAGCGCGCGGCCTTCGTCCTCTTCGACAAAACGCAGTGTGATCTGGTGCGGCTCACGCAGGCGGTGCGGGCCCTCACCCGGCTCTGCCTGATCCGGGCCGACGCGCAGGGCCGCACGCACCCAGCGCAACAGCAAGGCGCGCGGAAGCTGGGCCCGGTGGGTTGCATCGGCGAATTGCACTGAAAACCGCAACGTCGGCGCGGCAGGCTGCTGCGGGCGCGTCATACGGCGCGCGACGCGCGGCGACGCGGTTTGGCGGCGACTGGCTCTGTCGCAAAGGTGCCGGGCGCGGCACTGCGCTGCGCTTGCGCGCTGGGTTGATCGGCCTGATGGGCCACGTCATGCGCGGCATAGGCATCGACAATGCGCGCCACCAAAGGGTGCCGCACCACATCCTGACTGGTGAATTGGTTGAATGCAATGCCGCGCACGTCCGCCAACACCTTCTGCGCCTGTGACAGGCCGCTTTGCGCACCGCGCGGCAAATCCACCTGACTGGTGTCGCCGGTAATCACCGCCCGCGAGCCAAAGCCGATGCGGGTGAGGAACATTTTCATCTGCTCCGGCGTGGTGTTCTGCGCCTCGTCCAGAATGATGAACGACTGATTCAGCGTGCGCCCGCGCATGAAGGCCAGTGGGGCAATTTCAATGGCGCCGCGTTCGAACAGCTTTTGCGTCTTTTCCATGCCGAGCAGGTCGTAGAGGGCGTCGTACAGCGGGCGCAGATAGGGATCGATTTTTTGCGTCAGATCGCCAGGCAAAAAGCCCAGCCGCTCCCCGGCCTCCACCGCGGGGCGGGTGAGCACCAGGCGAGTGATCGCGTGGCGTTCGAGTGCATCGACCGCGCAGGCCACGGCGAGAAAGGTTTTGCCCGTGCCTGCCGGGCCGATGCCAAAAGTGATGTCGTGCTGCAGGATGTTGCGGATGTACTGCACCTGATTTGGCGTGCGCCCGTGCAGACTCTCGCGTCGGGTGTAGAGCACCGGCTCGTCGTCCGCCGCAGCGAGTTTCGGGCGCCGGCCTTGCGCCGCCTGCACCAGTTCGAGTTGAATGTCCTCCAGGTCAAACCGGGCATCGGGACGTGCCCAGAGCGTTTGCAGCAGGTCAAGCGCCAGCCGCGCGGACTCGCCTTCTCCTTCCACGCTGATGGTGTCGGCGCGCCGCGACAGTCGAACATCGAATGCCACCTCGATCTGTCGCAGGTTTTCATCCAGCGGGCCACAGAGCTGGGCGAGGCGCGCATTGTCTGCAGGGGAAAGACGATGTCGAAGTTGCACGGAAGAAGTGGACATGGAAGTTCAGGCGCATGGCCCCGAAAAAATGAGACCGTCTATTCCCCGGGATCAGGGGTCTGAGTTGATAGTATCGGCCTGACGCCGCCATTGTCTGCGCGGCGCAAAAAAATGAAACGGATGCATATGAGCACCATGCAATGCGCGCTTGTCGTTGATGACCTCCCAGCCGTGCGCGCCGGGTTTGTCGAACTGCTGCGCGAGAACGATCCTGGTGTGCGGATTTTTGAAGCCGGGCGCATGCGTGACGCCATGCAGATTCTGCAGCATGAGCCAGTGGATCTCCTGCTGGTCGATCTCGGGCTGCCAGACGCCAGCGGGCTTGAATTGATCCGCACCCTGGCCGAAGTCCGCCCGCAGGCGCGCTCTGTTGTCGTGACTATTTTTGACGACGACGACCATCTCTTCCCGGCGCTGCAGGCCGGCGCGTTCGGCTATCTGCTCAAGGATCGACCGAAGATCGAGCTGCGCGCCCAATTGCGTCGTATCCAGGATGGCGAGCCGCCGCTGTCCCCCAGCATTGCGCGTCGAATGGTGCAGCACTTCACCCATCTACGCCGCGCGATCCCGTCCCAATCAGCCCAGGCGCCCGAAGACCACATTGCCCTGACGGAGCGCGAGAGCGAAGTGTTGCAGCTGGTTGGCAAAGGCTACACACTGCCAGAAATTGCCGTTCAACTCGGCCTGTCACGTCACACGGTTGCTGATTACGTCAAGCAAATCTACCGCAAACTTAATATTTCCTCGCGCGCAGAGGCTGCACTTGAGGCAGTTCGGCGCGGTCTGGTCAGATAGATAGACCGCATGTCATGACGACGCCGCCCCACGTACCTCCTATTAGACGTACTGATATGCCAGTCCAATCCATGCCCTCAGCAGATTCCGTTTGCTACCTTAACGGTGAGTACCAGGCGCTGTCGCAATGTCAGGTGTCCGTGCTTGACCGCGGATTTATTTTTGGCGACGGCGTGTATGAGGTCATCCCTGTGTACGGCCGCCGAGTCTTTCGCGCGGATGCCCACCTGGCACGTCTCTCGCGCAGCCTGAATGCGGTAGGCATCACAAACCCGTGCAGCGGCGATGGCTGGCTGGCACTCGCGCGCGAACTCATTGCGCGCAATGCCCAAGACGACCAATGCATTTACATCCAGGTCACACGGGGTGTCGCCCGGCGCGATCACGCGTTTCCTCAAGGGATTGAACCCACAGTGTTCATGATGAGTTTTCCGTTCCCGCATCTCCCGGTAGCCAAGCGCGCAGGCGGCGTGGCCTGCATCACGGCTCCCGATCTGCGCTGGAGAAACGGGCACATCAAATCCACTTCATTACTAGGGAACGTGCTGGCCAGGCAACTCTCTGCAGAGGTGGATGCTGCGGAAACCATCCTTATTCGGGAGGGCTGGCTCACTGAAGCATCAGCCTCGAACGTCTGGATCGTGCGTAATGGACGCCTGTGTGCGCCGCTGCGCGACCGTGACAAACTAGAAGGCATTCGTGTCAGTCTGCTGGAAGAACTCAGTCAGGAAGTGGGTATCCCACTGGAATTCCGGCCCATCGCAGAATGGGAATTGCGCTGTGCCGATGAAATATTGCTGACCTCTGCAACCAAAGAAGTACTGTCAGTGACCACCCTGGATCAGCGCACAGTGTCAGATGGGCAACCTGGGGTCGTGAGTCAGGCCCTCTATGCGGCGTATCAAAAGGCAAAGGGCGAGCAGTCAGTTTGATGATCTGCACAATGCCCCATCGATGCCAATTGGCCTTCTGAAGAATAAAATTGCAGAAAGTCCTTGACACGTAATTCAACCCCATGCAAAATCTCATCTCTCGGCGCTAACCACGCCCAGAAGAAGAAAAGAGTTAGAGAGTTCGGCGAATAAGTAAAAACCTTTCGCTTGACTCTGGATTAAAAGTAGTGCAATAATTGATGTCTTCGCTGCAAACGGCGAAAAAATCAAAAAAGAGTTCGGCGAGTTAGTAAAAACCTTTCGATTGACTCGGAATTAAAAGTAGTGCAATAATTGATGTCTTCGCTGCAAACGCAGCAAACGCTAAAAATAGCGTGCTCATTAAGAAATCAACCGATAAGCGTGGGCGTTTGGCTTGATGCAAATATACCAAACGCTCATATGAAATACGGAAATTTTCCGTTATTCCTTGAGTGTGCATTGTTCGCAATGCAAAAAAGATCGAACTATAGAGTTTGATCCTGGCTCAGATTGAACGCTAGCGGCATGCTTTACACATGCAAGTCGAACGGCAGCGCGGGGCAACCTGGCGGCGAGTGGCGAACGGGTGAGTAATACATCGGAACGT
>JAFGXB010000116.1 GCA_016936875.1 Burkholderiaceae bacterium
CTTGTGAATTTTTCGGGCATGTCCGAAAGGCGCGTCAAAACCCACCCGATCGAGGCGCAAAGCACAGCCATAGCCCGGGCTATGGCGAGCATTTGCAACGAAGAGTGGGGGTGTTTTGGCGTGCAAGGCGGGCATGGCTGAAATGTTCACAAACTCTCAGCCTTCGGCGTTGTCGGGGACGAAGACATAGCCCACGCCCCAGACCGTCTGGATATAGCGCGGATGCGCCGCGTCGGTCTCGATGATCTTGCGCAGCCGTGAGATGGCCACGTCCAGGCTGCGATCGAATGCCTCGTAGTCGCGGCCGCGCGCCAGCTCGGCCAGACGGTCGCGCGACAGCGGTTGCCGCGGGTGGCGCACCAGCGCCTTGAGCATGGCGAACTCGCCGGTGGTCAGGCTGATGACCTCGTCGTTCTTGCTGAGTTCACGCCGCGCCAGATCGAGGCTGAACGGGCCGAACACCACGGTTTCGTCTTCGCGCGACGGTGCGCCGGGCAGTTCCGGCGAGGGCTGGCGGCGCAGCACGGCGCTGATGCGCGCCAGAAGTTCGCGCGGGTTGAACGGCTTGGGCAGATAGTCGTCGGCGCCGACTTCCAGCCCGATGATGCGGTCCACGTCCTCGCCCTTGGCGGTAAGCATGATGATGGGCGTCTGGTCTTTGGAGGCGCGCAACCGCTTGCAAATGGACAGGCCGTCTTCCCCGGGAAGCATCAGGTCGAGCACGATCAGATCGAAACGCTCTTTCACCATGATGCGCGACATGGCTTTGGAATCTTCGGCCACGAAGACTTCATAGCCTTCTTGTGAGAGGTAGCGACGCAGCAAATCGCGGATACGCGCGTCGTCATCGACAACCATCAGCTTTTTCGGTTTTTCGTGGTCCATAGAAGCGTCATCTCAAAATGAAAACAGGGCAGATCGGGCTGCCAACTTTCCTTGCAGCCGTGTGTCAGCTTAAGGCTTGTTACAGAGTTTACTGCGAGACCATGCCGGTTCGGGCCGATTCGCCTTGATAATTTCATTTGAAAACTTTGGATACGCCAATGCCGCGCTTTCGCATGACGCTCACCCTGAACGCCTGTCTTGCCGGGATGGCATTTCAGATGCCGGTGTCCTCCGCCGTGGTGGCGCGACGCGATGAGCACGCGCCTGGGAAAGCGGTGGAAGCCGTCATGCACACCGGTCGGGGTCGCATGTTTGCGGCCAATCGGCAGGAGGCCCAGCACTTTCTCAGCCCGGATGCGTCCGCCCCCGTGGTGCCGCGCATCATGACGCTGCATGACCGCGAGGTGCTGCGCCAGCAGATTCAAAGCACGGCGACTGGCCCTTTGTCGCTGCCGCCACCCGCGCCGGGCAAATCGCCCAAGTGACCTTCCCCTGAAAATCCTCTCTCTCGCAGAGGGGATGTGCACAGCACGGCGGGCACGCCAAAAGTCAGTTTGCTTGCGCGCATGAATGCTGTGCAGACATTGCAAGTAATTGATTTAAAAAGAATATTTTGTGCTTAAAAAAGCGTCACATTAAACCGAGGTCTTGATTTTGCGGGATTTGGCGCAGCCATTCAGGGCTTGCCCACAGAGTTGTCCACAGTTTGATTGGATAACTTGCGGCGCGCGCATGGCTTGTCTGCCGCTTTCGCCACCCGGCATAATGCGGCGCTGGGTTTGGAGAGAACACATCGATCCGGCGACGGAGCAGACGCAAAGGACAACCGCATGTTTCACATGGTGCAAGCCGCAGGCTGGCCAATTTGGCCGCTGATTTTGTGTTCGATCGTGGCACTGGCCGTGATCTTTGAACGCCTGGCTGCCTTGCGGCGTGCGCGCATTCTGCCGCCCAAACTGCTCGATGAGGCGCTGAATGTGTCGTCCAAGCAGTTGCCTGCGGCGGATGTGATTGACAAGCTGGAGCGCAATTCGCCACTGGGTGCCGTGCTCGCCAGCGGTTTTCGCTCTGTGGCGCGCCCGCATGCCAGCGCGACAGGTTTGCAGGAAGATCTGGAAAACGCCGGTCGCCATGAGGTGTATCGCCTGCAGAAATACCTCAACGCCCTCGCCACTGTGGCCTCTGCCGCGCCCTTGCTCGGGCTGTTGGGCACGGTGGTGGGCATGATCGAGATTTTCGGCTCGCAATCCACTGCGGGCACAGACCCCACGGTGCTGGCGCACGGCATCTCCGTGGCGCTGTACAACACGGCGTTCGGCTTGATCGTCGCGGTGCCCTCGCTGATTTTCTATCGCTATTTCCGCAGCCGGGTCGACGACTACACCGTCGATCTGGAGCAGGCTGCGCGGCGTCTGGCCACGCATCTGCAGACCTATGTTCCGCGTCGCTGACTCGCATCTGCCGCCATGAAATTCAAGCGACAGAACTCGGAAGACCCTGAGGTCAACCTCATTCCGCTCATCGACGTGCTGCTGGTCATCCTGATTTTTCTGATGATCAGCACCACCTATTCCAAATTCACCGAGCTGAAAATCACCCTGCCCACGGCGGACGCCGAAAAGTTGCAGAACAACCCGCAGGAAATCATCGTTGCCATCAGCAGCAGTGGTGAATACGCGGTCAATAAGCAGATCCTCCCCAGCCGCACGGTGGCGGCGATTACCCAGTCGCTGCTCGACGCCTCCAAGGGTAAACCCGAGGCCATGGTGGTCATCAGCGCCGACGCGCAGGCCACGCAGCAGTCCGTGGTGAATGTGATGGAGGCCGCGCGTGCGGCGGGATTGAGCCGTCTGACTTTCGCCACCCAGAAATCCTCCGGCTCCTGATGGCGCGCCCGGCAGCGCATAGCGGTTGGCCGCGGTGGTGGCTGCGTCGCAGGCCGCTGACCTGGGTTTTGTGGCCGCTCTCTCTTTTGTTTGCCGCGCTGAGTGCCCTGCGCCGCGCGCTGTATCGCGCGGGGATGCTTCGGGTGGAGCGGGTGGATGTGCCCGTCGTGGTGGTGGGAAACCTCACTGTGGGCGGCTCGGGAAAAACGCCCTTGATCGCGGCCCTTGCCCTCGGATTGCAGCAGGCTGGCTGGCACCCAGGCATTATTTCGCGTGGCTATGGGCGCAAGTCGGCAGGCAACGCCAGCCTGCGTGTGTGCAAAGACAGCGATCCTGCGCTGTGCGGCGATGAACCCGTGCTTCTGGCGCGGCTCACCGGGTGTCCGGTGCAGGTCGGACGCAACCGGGCGCAGGCCGCCCGTGATCTGCGAGCCGCGCATCCGGCGGTCGATGTGCTTCTCAGCGATGACGGTCTGCAGCACCTCGCCCTGGGGCGCGATCTGGAACTTGTCGTGGTCGATCAACGGCTGTGGGGCAATGGGCTGCTGCTGCCTGCAGGCCCCATGCGCGAGTCTCCAGAGCGGCCGCGCGATGCGACTCTCGGCCCGACGACGGTGCTGCAACGGATTGACGGCGGCGGTCGCCATTTTGCCCTGACGCGCGTTTTGGACGGCATGACGCGCTTGAGCGGCGGCGAGCGGCTCAGCCCGGCGCAATTCGCGCAGCACTTCGCCGGCCAGCCCTTGGGCGCGCTCGCCGGCATCGGCCATCCAGGACAATTTTTCGCCATGCTGCAAGCCGCTGGCCTGCCTGTGCACGGCGTGGCCGTGGGAGACCACCAGGCGCTGACCGATGCAGACTTCGCCGCGTTTGACGCCCATTGTCCGGTTCTGATCACGGAAAAAGACGCCATAAAATCAGTGCATTTGCCGCCCGCCTTGCGCGAGCGCCTCTGGGTTGTCGGACTGCGGCTTGAGCTGCCCGACGACCTGCTGCCCTGGCTGCATCACAAACTGGAGATTGCGCGTGGACACCCGACTTCTTGATTTACTCGTCTGCCCGATTTGCAAGGGTTCCCTGCAGTTCGACCGTGACGCGCAGGAACTCATCTGCCCGCGCGACAAGCTGGCCTATCCGGTGCGCGATGACATTCCGCTGATGCTGGTCGATCTGGCACGCGACATGACCGTACCCGCCCCCGACGCGGCTGCGGATGCGCGAGCAACCAACGCAGACGCTCCAGCGTGAGCGCTGTTCCGCCTTTCTGGGTGCTGATTCCGGCGCGGTTGGGCTCAACCCGTCTGCCAGGCAAACCCCTGGCCGACATCGGCGGTGTGCCCATGGTGGTGCGGGTGGCGCAGCGCGTGCAGCGCAGCGGGGCGCAGGGAGTGGTTGTGGCCTGCGACAGCGCGACCATCGTTCAAGCCTGCGCCGCGCACGGCGTGCAGACGGTGCTCACCCGTGCCGACCATGCCAGCGGCACCGACAGACTGGCAGAAGCTGCCGCGCTGCTGGGTTTGCCCGACGACGCCATTGTGGTCAATGTGCAGGGCGACGAGCCGCTGATCGACCCGGCCCTGCCCGCCGCCTGCGCCACGCTGTTGCACACGCATGCGCAGATCGAGATGTCCACCTGCGCCCACCGCATCACGGAAGACGCCGAGGTGTTCAACCCGAATGTCGTCAAAGTGGTGCTCGACGCCCAGAACAGGGCGCTGTATTTTTCACGCGCCCCGATTCCTTGGCAGCGCGACCTCTATCGACAAGGCGCGGCCGGTTGGCAGACGCAGGGCGGCGCTGCGCTGCCGGTCTATCGCCACATCGGGCTTTACGCCTATCGCCACGGTTTTTTGCGCCGCTACGCCGCCTTGCCCGCCGCGCCGCTGGAGCAGGCCGAGGCGCTGGAACAGCTCCGGGCCTTGTGGCACGGGCATGCCATTGCCGTGCACATCACCGATCACGCCCCCGGGCCGGGAGTCGATACTCCCGCTGATCTCGTCCGCGTGCGCGCCGCCTGGCCGACTTGAATGATTTGCGAAAGTCGTCGCGTCAGCGACGGGGCAGGGCGGTCTGCTATTCTGAAATGCTGCGTTTTTACGATTGAGAGATCTTCATGCGATTGATTCTTTTGGGCGCGCCAGGCGCAGGAAAAGGCACACAAGCCGCCTTCATCACCGAGCGTTTCGGCATCCCCCAGATTTCCACCGGGGATATGTTGCGCGCCGCTGTGAAAGCCGCAACACCCCTGGGCCAGCAGGCGCAGAAAATCATGGAGGCCGGCCAGCTCGTCCCGGACGACATCATGCTCGGCGTGGTGCGCGAGCGCCTGGCCGCACCGGATTGCGCCAACGGTTTTTTGCTCGACGGATTTCCTCGCACCATCGCCCAGGCAGAAGGTCTGGAGCATTCAGGTATCGGTATCGATGTGGTGCTTGAATTCGACGTGCCCGATGCCGACATCATCGAGCGGCTGAGTGGCCGCCGCGTGCATCCGGCCTCCGGACGCACCTATCACCTCAAATTCAATCCCCCCAAGACAAGCGGCATGGACGATGCCACCGGCGAGCCGCTGGTGCAGCGCGCAGACGATCAGGAAGGCACCGTGCGCAAACGTCTGGAGGTCTATCACGCCCAAACCCTACCGCTGGTGAAGTTTTACGCCGAACGCATGGCGCAAAAACGGCCCGGTGCGCCGCGCCTGATCACCCTTTCCGGGGTGGGCCCGGTGGCTGAAGTGCAGCAGCGCATTTTTGCGGCGTTGCAAAGCTGATTCGCGATTCGGAGGACTGCCATGCAACTGTCTGGCCATAGCGCCATCATCAGCGGCGGCGCATCGGGACTTGGCGCGGCGACTGCGGCCTTGCTGGTCCAGCGCGGGATGCGTGTGGTCATCGCCGACGTGCAAGACGCCGCCGGGCATGCACTCGCCACAGAACTTGGTGCGCAGTTCGTGCATTGCGATGTCACCAGTGAGCCGGACGTGCAGGCCGCGGTGAGTGCCGCGCAGGCGCTGGCGCCACTGCGCGTGGCAGTGAGCTGCGCGGGCATTGCCCCGGCAGTACGCACCCTGGGTAAACAGGGGCCGCATGCGCTCGACCTGTTCCAGCGCGTGGTCAATATCAATCTGGTGGGCAGCTTCAATCTGGCCCGACTGGCGGCCGCCGTCATGGCGCAGCAGACACCGCTCGATGACGGCGAACGCGGCGTGATCATCAACACGGCGTCGGTGGCCGCGTTCGACGGACAGATCGGGCAGGCTGCCTATGCCGCCTCCAAGGCAGGCATTGCTGGCATGACCCTCCCGCTGGCGCGGGACTTGTCGCGCGATGGCATCCGGGTGATGACCATTGCGCCGGGAATTTTCGAGACGCCCATGCTCATGGGCATGCCAGCCGAAGTGCAGAGCGCGTTGGGGCAGATGGTGCCGTTTCCGCAGCGCCTGGGCAGGCCGGCGGAGTATGCCGCCCTGGTCGAGGCCATCCTCACCAATCGCATGCTCAATGGCGAAGTCATCCGGCTGGATGGCGCCATTCGGATGCAGCCCAAATAAGACGTTGCGCCGCGGCGCTCCACTCGTTTTGGAGCGGCCGCGCTGAACTGATATGCAGCAACGCATCCCCCCCGGCTTCATTCAGGATCTGCTCGCCCGGGCCGATATCGTCGAAGTCGTTGGCCAGCATGTCGAGCTGAAAAAAACGGGGACCAACTACAAGGGACTGTGCCCCTTTCACGGCGAGAAGACACCGTC
>JAFGXB010000117.1 GCA_016936875.1 Burkholderiaceae bacterium
CAAACAGGTGGGCTATGATGCCGGAGTCTCGGTCAAGCCCCAGTGTCAGCTGGGTCAGGTCATTGGAGCCAATGGAGAAGCCATCGAAATACTGCAGGAACTCTTTGGCAAGCAAGGCATTGGAGGGAACTTCGCACATCATGATCACGCGCAGGCTGTTCTCAGCGCGTTTGAGCCCGTGTCGCCCCAGCAGTTCAATGACGCCCTGGGCCTCGCCGAGCGTGCGCACAAAGGGCACCATGATCTCGACGTTGTCCAGCCCCATCTGCTCGCGCACGCGCTTGAGCGCGACGCACTCCATCTCAAAGCTCTGCGCGAAATCGGGCGAGACATAACGCGATGCGCCGCGGAACCCGAGCATGGGATTTTCTTCGTCCGGCTCATAGCGGGAGCCGCCAATCAGCTTCTTGTATTCATTGGATTTGAAGTCGGACAAGCGCACGATCACCGGCTTGGGATAGAACGCCGCGGCAATGGTGGCAATGCCTTCGGCGAGCTTGTCCACATAGAACGCGCGTGGGCTGATATGGCCACGCGCCACGCTTTCCACCGCTTTTTTCAGATCAGGGTCGATGTTCGGATATTCGAGCACGGCACGCGGATGCACGCCAATGTTGTTGTTGATGATGAATTCCAGCCGTGCCAGACCAACACCCTGGTTGGGCACCTGGGAAAAATCGAAGGCCAGGCTGGGATTGCCGACATTCATCATGATTTTTGTCGGGATGTCTGGCATGGTGCCGCGCTCGACTTCGCTGACTTCGGTCTCCAGCAGTCCGTCGTAAATCTGGCCGGTGTCCCCCTGGGCGCACGACACCGTGACCAGCATGTCGTCCTTGAGAACCTCTGTCGCGCGACCACAGCCGACCACGGCGGGAATGCCCAGTTCGCGGGCAATGATTGCCGCGTGGCAGGTGCGCCCGCCACGGTTGGTGACAATGGCGGCCGCTTTTTTCATCACCGGTTCCCAGTTCGGGTCGGTCATGTCCGTGACAAGCACATCCCCCGCCTGCACCTGATCCATGTCCGCGATGGAATGCACCACGCGCACCGGGCCGGCGCCGATTTTCTGACCAATGGCGCGGCCCGTGATCATCACGGAGCCTTTGCCCTTGAGCGTGTAGCGCTGCTCGGTGTGTCCGTGGCTGCGCGACTTGACCGTCTCCGGCCGCGCCTGCAGGATGTAGAGATGGCCATCCACGCCATCCTTGCCCCACTCGATATCCATCGGGCGCTGGTAATGGGCCTCGATGGTCAGGGCAAAACGCGCCAGCTCCTGCGCTTCGTCGTCCGTCAGGCAATACCGGTTGCGCAGTTCGGATGGCGTGTCCACGGTTTGCACCAGGTGCGGCGAACCAGCGGGGGCGAACTCCATGCGGATGAGCTTGGAGCCCAGGTTGCGGCGAATCACCGCTTCCTTGCCCGCACGCAAGGTGTGCTTGAAGACATAGAACTCGTCCGGGTTCACGGCCCCCTGCACCACCGTCTCACCCAGACCGTAAGACGCGGTGATGAAGACCACATCAGGGAAACCGGATTCGGTGTCGAGAGTGAACATCACGCCCGATACGGCCTTGTCACTGCGCACCATGCGCTGCACCCCGGCGGACAGGGCCACATCGCTGTGAATGAAGCCCTTGTGCACGCGGTAGGAAATGGCGCGATCGTTGTAGAGCGAGGCGAAGACATGCTTGATTTTGTCCAGCACGGCGTCGATCCCACTGACGTTCAGGTAGCTTTCCTGCTGCCCGGCGAAGGAGGCATCGGGCAAATCTTCTGCGGTGGCGGATGAGCGCACGGCAAACGAGGTGTCAGGCTGATTGGCGGTCAGGTCGGCGTAGGCTTGGCGCACGGCCTGCTCCAGATCGGAGGGCAACGGGGTGTCGAGCACCCACTGCCGGATCTGGGCTCCAGTGCGTTCCAGCGCGCGCACATCGTCGGCATCCAGCGCCTCGAGTGTCGAATGAATTCGCTGATCCAGTCCGCCCACGCGCAGAAACTCCCGAAACGCATGCGCCGTGGTGGCAAAACCGCCAGGAACGCGCACGCCGCCGCTGGACAATTGGCTGATCATTTCTCCGAGTGAAGCATTTTTCCCGCCAACTTGATCAATATCGCCCATTCGGACATCTTCCAGTCGCAAAATGAGCTCTTTACCGCTGCGAGGCGCGCTTTGTTGGGTCATGATGAAAGTCCTTCATAGAATGAAAAAATCGGGCGCCGTGTTGAATGTGGCGAAAATGACATGTCTTGTTCGAGTTGATGTCGTCGTCTTCGCGCAGCACACTGACAATGGCGCTCATTCTAGGTTTTGAACCCTGACATATGCCCAACCGTTCGGTTTTTTTCGTCTCAGATGGCACGGGAATCGCTGCGGAAACTTTCGGCAACTCCGTTCTGGCGCAATTCGACGTCCAACCACACCGGATTCGCCTGCCGTTCGTCGACAGCATCGAAAAGGCCGTGCATGCGGTGGAGCGCATCAACGAGGTCGAGCGCGCCGAGGGCAAGCCGCCCATCGTGTTCGTCACCTTGGTGCACCCGGATGTGCTCGACGTCATCCAAGGCGCACGCGCCCTGGTGCTCGACATGTTCAACAGCTTCGTGCAACCACTCGAAGTGGCGTTTGGCGCCAAATCCAATCACCGGATCGGACGCTTCTCGGACGCGGCGTATAGCCCGCAGTATCACAACCGCATTGACGCCATCAATTTTTCGCTGATGCACGACGACGGTCAGTCCACCCGCAACCTGGCCGAGGCCGAGGTGATTCTGGTGGGCGTGTCGCGCTGCGGCAAGACGCCCACCTCGCTCTATCTGGCGATGCAGCATGGCGTGCGCGCGGCGAACTATCCACTCATTCCAGACGATTTCGAGCGCATGCGTCTGCCCGACGGTTTGAACGGCCTGCGACACAAGCTGTTCGGTCTGTCGATCACCCCGGAGCGTCTGAGTGAAATTCGCACCGAACGCCGTCCCAACAGCCGCTACGCCGCGCTGGACAACTGCCGCTATGAAGTGAGCGAGGCGGAAAAGCTGATGCGCCGGGAAAGCATTCGTTGGCTGTCTTCCACGCACAAGTCCATCGAAGAAATCGCCACCACCATCCTGCAGCAAATCCGCCCGGATCGACTCGAATACTGAAAAAGACCATGCGCGAAGACGATAAAAACGCCTACCTCCTGGGATTCGCCTCCACCCAGCAAAAAATCCCCGAGCGGGAAGAAGCCCTGCCCATTGACCCGGACCGCGCCCTGCACCCGCTGATCGGCCTGATGGTGGACGCGGGCACCGATCTGTCGGGGACGATGGCGGCCGATCGGCGCATGCGCATCTTGCCGCTGACCATCCAGTGGCCGGGACGAACCCTGCTCGACAAGGGAACCGCCGAGGTGCGCACCGTGGCGCGTCAGCTCAGTCACGAGCGCATCCGCAGCGCCGATGTCAGTGCGCCGTCGGTCGAGGCGTTGAGCTACCGGATGCATCCCCACCTTGCACTCAACTTTGATCGCCTGCTGCTCCTCGCCACCCATCCCGCGCTGGTTGAAGCCAGCCGAAGTGTGGAGCAAATGCTGAAAAACCACCAGGAAGAAATCTCGCATTTGCGCCGGGAACGCCAGCTCAGGCCCGACTACGCCTTGCAGGTCGTGAATAGCCGCTCGCTGCTCAGCGGCACTGCCCTGCAGGCACGGCTGCTGCTGCACGCCCCCGAACTGATGGCGGGCGATCTGCCCGGCCTCGCGCGATTTGCCAGCGGTTTGGCCGACCAGACCGAGGTCTGGCTGGCACCGGGCCATCCCGGAGACATCGCGCTGACATTAGGCAGGCTGGAGCACCCCGATCTGGCGCCCTGGGTGCAGGCCTGCAGCCCGCGCCTGACGCAGATCATGCACCGCTACCCCGTGCTGCGCTGCAAGGCGGGGGTGTTCGGCCTGGAGTCGCGCACGAGCAAATGGAAATCCGCCGCAGCGCAGATCCTTGCCACTGCGGTGCGCACCATCAGTCTCGGACAACTGCGCTACCCGCTCATCCAGATCAGTTATGACGGCAGCATCCGGGAACTGCGCGACTGGCCTGAAATGCAGTCCTTGAAACAAGTCGCGGCCGAACACGAAGTCAAGCTGCACGTCACCCACATGAGCCTGGGCGGACGGGTGTGGGCATCTGCGCAGTCGCTTTCTCTGGCGTTCGTCCGCAATACAGCAGACTGAGAATGGCCGTTCAGCCTGGCACGCTGAACTGCGCTTGACGCACGCCTTCGTAGAGGCAGATCGCCGCAGAGGCGGCGACATTGAGCGACTCCACTCCATCGGCCTGCGGGATCCGCACGAGCGCGGAGCACTTGGCCACCAGCGCATCTGAAATGCCCTGCCCCTCGTTGCCGAAAATCCAGGTGACCGGCTGCTTCAGATCGAGTTCGTACAGCGCCGTGTCCGCCTGCATATGCGTGGCATAAATCGGCCGCGGAACGATGTTGAGCACCTGCTCCCACGGCGGATCCTCAAACACGGGAATGACAAAATGCGCGCCCATGGCCGCACGCAAGACCTTGGGCGACCACACGCCGGCACAGCCACGCAGCAGATAAACCGCGCCGCAACCGGCCGCCGCCGCAGTGCGCAACATGGTGCCGACATTGCCGGCGTCCTGCACCCGGTCGAGAATGATGGCGGTGCCTGGCTTGGGCTTGGACGTTTTGGGGCGGGCAATGAGCATGCCCACGGGCGGCCCGTTCTCCACCGCGGTGATCCAGTTGAACAGCGCCTGATGCAGCACCACGGTCTGCGTGGTGCCAACGCGCTCCACCAGGGCGGCGATCTCCGGGTCGAGCAGGCCGGTATCTGTGGTGATCAGGGGCTCGGCCACATGACCGGCGGCCAGCGCGGCATCAATGAGATGAATGCCCTCCAGCCAGACCTGGCCGAGCTTGCGCACCGCGCCCGGTTCGGTGGACAGGCTGCGCAAATTTTTGATCAGCGGGTTTTCAGCCGAGGTAATGCGCTTCACGGCAACAGCATCCTTCAACGAGGGGGCGTCAGCAAACGCCGGATGGGAGCAAAACTACGGCGGTGTGCCGCACAGGGCCCCAGTGTAAGCAAAGCCGCCTGGTGCGCAGCCGTGCCATAGCCGCTGTGGCGCTCAAAGCCGTATCCGGGATGGCGTCCGGCGAGATCGGCCATGAGGCGATCGCGATAGACCTTGGCGATGATTGACGCCGCGCTGATGGCAGGATGCGCCGCGTCTCCGCCCACAATCGCGCGACACGGCATGGCAACGCTCGGTGTCTGGTTGCCATCGACAAGCAAGAGTGCGATCGGGCACTGCAGGCCAGCGACGGCGCGCTGCATGGCCAGTAAGGAGGCCTGAAGAATGTTGAGCCGGTCAATCTCTTCCACGCTGCTTTCGGCAATGCACCACGCAAGGCTCTGCGCCCGGATCTGGGCATCGAGTTGCACACGGCGGCGCGCGCTCAGCGCCTTGGAGTCCGCCAACCCGGCGATGGGACGCGCGGGATCCAGCACCACGGCGGCGGCAACCACCGGCCCGGCCCAGGGGCCGCGGCCCGCTTCGTCGCATCCGGCAATCTGGGCCATGGGGACGGCGTCGCCCTGGTCGAACAGGGTGATCTGCGTCATGCGCTTGCCATGTCGAGTATCGCTTGTGACGCCAGTGCGGCCGTATCGCGCCGCAGGCTCAGGTGCATGTCCATGAAGCGCTCCTGGAGTTGATGCCGCCGCGCCGCATCGTCCAGCAATGCGCTGGCTGCATGCGCCAAGGACTCGGGTGTGCAGTCATGCTGCAGCAACTCGGGCACCAGGCGCGTACCGGCAAGGATGTTGGGCAAGCCGACATCGGGCAGATAGCCGCGCCCGGACATCATCCGCCAGGACAACGCGGACATGCGATAGCCGATCACCATGGGCCGCTTGAACAAGGCGCATTCCAGCGTCGCGGTGCCACTGGCCACGATCGCCAGATCACAGGCCGCCATCACGGAGTGCGATTGACCATCCACCAACACCAGGGGCAAGCCAGGATGTGCTGCGGCCGCCTGTTGCACCATGGGCCGCAGACCGGGATGCGCAATCGGCACAACCACCGAGGAGACCAAACCGCGCTGCACCAGCAAGGCCGCCGCGCCAAGAAATGGCGCAATGAGATGGCGCACTTCGGCCCGGCGGCTTCCCGGCAGCACTGCAAGCACCTGCCCGCCTGGTGCCAGCCCCAGCGCACGGCGCGCCGCGTTGCGGTCTGGATCGAGCGGGATGATTTCTGCAAGCGGGTGGCCGATGTAAGTGGCCTTCACTCCGGTGTCGGCATAGATGGCGGGCTCGAACGGAAAGATGCACAGCATGTGATCCACGGCCTGCCGGATGAGATCGATGCGCTCGCGCCGCCAGGCCCAGATCGACGGGCTCACCATGTGCGCCACCGGAATGCCCACCTGACGCAGGCGGCGTTCGAGTTGCAGATTGAAGTCGGGCGCATCCACGCCGACGAACACAGCAGGCGGCTGGGCAATGAGCCGCTGACGCAGCTGGCGCCGCATCAACAAAAGCTCGGGCAAGCGCGCCAGCACGTCGGCATAGCCATTGACCGCCAGGCGTTCGCTCTGCCACCAGGCATCGAGACCGGCAGCCTGCATCTGCGGCCCGCCAATGCCTGCCATGCGCACGTCCGGAGCGCGGGCGTGCAAGGCATGCAGCACATGCGAGGCCAGCAGATCGCCCGAGGACTCTCCCGCAACAAAAGCCAGTGTTCGTGGCTCCATTGCCCGCTCAGGGACGGACGATTCCGCGCCCGGGATCGGCCAGAAAGGTTTGCAGCACGCCAAGTACATCTGCGGCTTGCGGCTTTTCTGTGGCGAGCCCGGCCAGCGCAGCGCGTGCCTGCTCCAGCGTCAACCCCTGGCGATAGAGCACGCGGTACGCCATGCGCAGCGCTGCGATCTGCTCGGGCGAATAAGCACGGCGACGCAGTCCTTCGGTATTGATGCCGTGCGGCTTGGCCGGGTTGCCCGCAACCAGCGTGTAAGGCGGCACGTCTTGCAGAATGACCGAACTGATGCCCGTCATGACATGCGCGCCGATGCGCACGAACTGGTGCGCCCCGGTATAGCCGCCGAGCACTGCCCAGTCCCCCACCTGCACATGGCCAGCCAGCTGCGCGTTATTGGCAAAGATGGTGTGATTACCCACTTGGCAGTCGTGCGCAATATGGACATAGGCCATGATCCAGTTGTCATCTCCCACGCGGGTGACGCCGCCATCCTGCGTGGTGCCGATATGCAAAGTGCAGTATTCGCGGATCACATTGCGGTCGCCGATCTCCAGCGCGGTGTCTTCGCCCTTGAATTTTTTGTCCTGCGGTTCGCCGCCAATGACACTGAACGGGTGAAGGCGGTTGTCCGCGCCAATGCGCGTGCGCCCTTCAACAATGACATGCGCACCGATGCGCGTCCCCGCGCCAATGCGCACCTGCGGGCCGATCAGCGCATACGGGCCGATCTCGACGTTTTCGGCAATGTCTGCGCGAGGATCAACCTGCGCCGTGGAATGAATCGTCGGCATGCCGGGCTCAGGCCACGCTGCGCTCAGTGCACATGAGATCGGCCTGCGCGACCACACGCCCATCGACCGAGGCCTCAGCCGTGAATTTATAGATGCCGCGCATATTGCGCGTCATCTCGACATACAGATGCAACTGATCGCCCGGCACCACCGGCTGTTTGAACCGTGCGTTGTCGATCCCGACGAGGTAGTACAAGGAACCGTCCGCCGGCGTCTTGCCGACGGAGCCAAACGCCAGAATGCCCGACGCCTGCGCCAGCGCCTCAAGAATGAGCACGCCGGGCATGATGGGTTTTTGCGGGAAATGGCCGGTGAAGAATGGTTCGTTGAATGTGACGTTTTTGTAGGCCTTGATGTACTTCCCATTGACTTGTTCAACCACGCGATCGACCAGCAGCATGGGGTAGCGGTGCGGCAGGAGTTCAAGGATCTGGGTGATGTCGAGCGTGGTCGTCATGTTGATTGTTCTGTTTTCAAAGACTCAAGTTGATGTTCAAGGCTGCGAATGCGGTCACGCAACTGATGCAGCTGACGGACTGTGGCCGCATTGCGCTCCCAGTTGGCATGGGTGTCCAGCGGAAAGGCGCCGGTATACATGCCGGGCTGATGCACCGAGCGCGATACCAGCGACATCCCGCCGATCACCACACCGTCCGCAATGCTCAAGTGCCCGGCGATGCCCACGCCGCCGCCGATAAAACAATACGCGCCGATCTCTGCGCTGCCCGAAACGCCAACGCAACCTGCCAGCGCGGTATGCGCGCCAATACGCACGTTGTGCGCGATCTGCACCAGGTTGTCGATTTTCACGCCTGTGCCGATTTCTGTATTGTCGAGCGCCCCACGGTCGATGGTGCTGTTGGCCCCCACCTCCACGTCATCCGCCAGCACGGCAATGCCAACCTGTGCAATCTTGACCCCGGCCCCTGCGGCATCGCGCGCGTAGCCAAAGCCGTCGCTCCCGACGACCGCACCCGACTGCAACACGCAGCGCGCGCCCAGAATGCAGCCCCAGCCCACAACGCTGCGCGGGTGCAGTACGGAATCGGCACCGATCACAGCGTCGCGCCCCACATGACAGCCCGAACCAATATGCACACCATCGGCAATCTGTGCACCGGCCTCGATCACGGCAAACGCATCGACCCGCGCCAGCTCAGACACCGTGGCCACCCGATCAATCTGCGCAAGTGCATGTCGGCCAGGCTCTAGTCGCGGCTGCCGCAACTGCCAAAACCACTGCGACAGGCGCGCGTAATAGAGATAGGGGTCTTGCGCAAAGATGGCATTGCCAGAAGGCGGCAGCTCCCCCTTCAAGGCAATCGGCAGAATGACCGCGGCTGCCTGGCTTTGCGCAATTTGCGCCCGCAGCTTGGGGCGGTTCAGAAAGGTGATGTCCGTCCCGCCTGCTGAACTGAAGGGACGGATACGCTCAACCCGCGTTTGCGGGCTTCCAATCAACTCTCCACCGAGGCGGGCGACGATCTGCTCCAGCGTCAACCCGTCCATGGAACTGCCGCGCATCGAGACTGCGGGCGGGCTCACTTGCCCGACTGTGCATCCAGTGCCTTGAGCACCTTGTCGGTGATGTCGATACGCGGGTTCACGTACACGGCTTCCTGGAAAATGATGTCGTAATGATCTTTCAGGGCAATGTCGCGCACCACCTTGTTGGCCTTGTCCAGCACCGAGGCCAATGCTTCATTGCGGCGCGCGTTCAGATCTTCCGAGAACTCCCGTTGCTTGCGCTGAAACTCGCGGTTCATGTCCACGAGATTCTGCTGCGCTTTGAAGCGGTCTGCATCCGTCATGACCGGGCCGTTCTTTTCAAGACTCTCATTGGTCGTCTTGATCTTGGCCGCCATGTCCTGGAGTTCCTTATCGCGCTTGGAGAACTCCGCCTCCAGCTTTTGCTGTGCCGCTTTGGCCAGGGTGGAATCTTTCAGCACACGCTCTGTGTTGATGAAGCCAATTTTCACCGGCGCATTGGCAGCAGCCCCCGATGCGGACGCGGCAGTTTGCGCCATGACCGGCGTGCAGGCAAGGAAAGCAGATGCACAAACTGCGGCAAAAAGTGAACGAGACATGGTGTGGAATTTCATGGAAGTCAAATGAGTTTAGAACCCGGCGCCCACAGTGAACTGGAAGCTCTGAAGTTTATCGGTGGTTTTGTCGCGGATCGGCTTGGCAATGCTGAACTTCAACGGTCCGATAGGCGAAATCCAGGACACCCCGATACCAATCGACGAGCGCATATCACTCAGGCTGACTTTCTGGTTCTCGCCCCACACATAGCCGTTGTCATTGAATATGGACATGCGCAGGGAGCGGTCTGCTCCGGTACCGGGGAAG
Organism: Burkholderiaceae bacterium; assembly: GCA_016936875.1. GTDB lineage: Bacteria > Pseudomonadota > Gammaproteobacteria > Burkholderiales > Burkholderiaceae_C > Thiomonas. The sequence continues at coordinate 9,924 of JAFGXB010000117.1, forward strand.
GGGAACTGGTACTCGAAGTCGGCAATCAGCATCTTGCCGCCACCGAGGGCGTTGCCTTGCGCATCCTGCGGGCCCAGCGAGCTTTGCTGGAAGCCACGCACCGTGCCGATGCCGCCGGCGTAGAGGTTCTTGAAAATGGGCAGAGGTTGACCGTTGAGGCCATGCGCATACCCAACCAGGCCGTTGAACGCGAGGTTGGTATTGCGCGTGAGGGGCTGGTACTGCTGATATTGATAGGTGATCCGGTCGTAGCGCAGGGTGCTGAACGGACTGATCTCGAAACTCAAACGCTGATAGCGGCCATCGGTCGGCACCAGTGCGCTATTGCGGCTGTCGCGCTGCCAGCCGATGGTCAGCGGCACGCCGCTGGAGGTCTTGCCAAACTGGTTGACATAAGCGATATAGGACGCGGGCGCGCCGGGAGACAGATCCAGCGTGTAGCGCTCGAATCCGGCACCGAAAAACACCCGGTCGACTTCGGTGAACGGAATGCCGAACTGCAGATTGAAGCCCGGCGTGACGATTTTGTAATTGCTGCCCTGGCTGGTGTAGGGCTGAATGGTGCGGTAGTAGGCATTCACCGTGCGGCTGATGCCGTCTTCGGTGAAATACGGATTGGTGCTCGACACCGACAGCGTGCGGTAGTAGGTAGAGGTGTTGAAATCGACCGCGAGGTTATTGCCGCTGCCAAAGATGTTGTCCTGGCTGATGCCGGCGTTGAATGACAGTTTGTCCGCGCTCGAAAACCCCACCCCCAGAGACAGGCTGCCAGTGGGTTTTTCCTCGACGTTCATATCCAGATCGACCTGATCGTTCGTTCCGGGCACCTCACGCGGCTGCAGTGTCACGCCCTTGAAATAGCCCAGACGATCCACCCGGTCGCGCGACAGCTTGATGCGGTCGGTGTCATACCAGGAGTCTTCATACTGACGAAACTCACGGCGGATCACTTCGTCGCGCGTGCGGGTGTTGCCGGCAATGTCGATGCGGCGCACATAAATGCGTTTGCCCGGCTCTGCGGTGATGGTGAACGACACCTGATCCGTCTGTCGGTCGATCACTGGCTTGGCGTCCACCCGGGCGAACGCATAGCCATAGACGCCGAACTGATTCGTCATGGCCTTGACGCTGTCGTTCAGTGCCTGGGCGCTGTAGGTCTCACCCGGCTTGAGTTTGACCAATGCGCGAAACTCATCGTCTTGCCCAAGGTAATTGCCGGCCAGTTGATAGCCCGAAACCGTGTATTTCGGCCCCTCATGGATGTTGACGGTGATATAGATGCCGTCTTTGTCCGGCGACAGAGCCACCTGCGTGGACTCAATCCGAAAGTCGAGATAACCGCGATCCTGGTAGTAGGAACGCAGCGTTTCCAGATCGGTGTTGAGCTTGGCCTTGGAATACTGATCGTCCTTGGTGTACCAACTCAGCCAACCCGGCGTGCTCAGTGAAAACAGCCCCAGCAGCGTGCCTTCGCTGTAAATCTTGTTGCCCACGACATGAATGGCCCGGATCTTGGCAATCTGTCCTTCGACCACGGTGAACAGCACATTGACCCGGTTGCGGGGCAAGGGCGTGGTGGTGACGTTGACTTCTGTGTCGTAAAAGCCCTTGGCCAGATATTGCTGCTTGAGTTCCTGCACTGCCTGATCGATCAGCGCCTGGTCATACGGACGGGCCTCCGCGAGGCCAACCGCAGCCAACGCCGTGGTCAACGCCTTTTTGTCGAATTCCTTGGTTCCGGAAAACTCCACACCGGCAATCGTCGGCCGCTCTTCCACAATGATGGTCACCACATCATTGTCGGTTTCAATGCGGACGTTTTTGAACAAGCCCGTGGCAAACAGGGCGCGGATGGCAGCGGCTCCATTTTCGGCCGTATAGCTCTGGCCAACACGGAACGGCAAATAGCTGAAGACGGTGCCGGGTTCGGTTCTTTGCAGACCGTCAACCCGGATGTCCTTGATGGTGAACGATTCAGCTGCGTGTGCTTGCACGCCTGCAACAGCGATCACAACCGCCGTCGCACAACGAAGTGCGGGAGAAAACCTCAAATTGACCTCGAGCTGAATTAGTGCATCTGCCCGAGCAAGCGGGCCAGATCGTTGTAGAGGGCGATGGCCATCATCGTGGCGATAACCGCGAGACCGCCTTGCTGCAGCCTTTCCTGCCAGCGCTGCGAAACGCTGCGGCGGGTCAATCCCTCGTATGCATAATACAGGAGATGCCCCCCGTCCAAAACGGGCAGAGGCAGCAAGTTGAGCACCCCAAGGCTGACACTCACCACGGCCAGAAAACCAAGGTAAGCCATCCACCCGAGTTCTGCGCTTTTTCCGGCGTAGTCGGCAATCGTGACGGGGCCGCTGAGGTTTTTCAGTGATGCCTGTCCAATCACCATGCGACCCAGCGTTTTGAGGGTCAGCACCGACAGATCCCAGGTGCGTTGCGCCCCGCTCTGCAGGGCCTGCAGCGGATTGCGCTGGATTTTGACCGTGGGAATTTCACCGCCGAGCAGGGCTTCGATGCGCCACACCGGCTTGCCGCTAATTTCAACGGACTTGGCTTGCAATGAGGCATTGAACAGCGCGCCATCGCGCAGCACCTGCAACTGCAACATCTTGCCGCCCGACTGCTGAATGGCGCGCATCAACGCATCTGCAGTGGCAACCGGCTTGCCATCCACTGCAGCAATCCGGTCGCCCGCACGCAGACCGCTGCGCTGCGCCGGGCCGCCCGCGACAACTTCGCGGATCTCGGCTGGCGGGCTCTGCAGATGCAGGCCAAACGTGGCGAGAAACCCGGCGTCTTCCGCGGCGCGCGTGCTGGAGGAAAAATCAAGGGGAATCTGGCGCTGCGGCGCATCAGCAGCAGGCTGGACGACGAGGTCGAGGCGGTCGCCGTTCATCGCGGCATTCAACAGCGTCCAGCGTAAATCGGTCCAACTCTGCACGGCCTGCGTCGCACCGCCCTGCGCGACGGCCACCACGCGCTCCCCGCCCTGCACACCCGCTGCGGCCGCGGGCGATTGCGCTGGCGGCGCCCCGAGGATGGCAACGGGCTCGCGCACCCCAGCCATGGCAACCACGGCAAACAGCACAACAGCGAGCAGCAGATTGGCCGCAGGCCCGGCTGCCACAATCGCCGCGCGCTTGGACAGGCTCTGGCGGTTGAATGCACGCGGCAGCTCGGCCTCAGCCACTTCGCCTTCTCGCTCATCGAGCATCCGCACATAGCCCCCCAGCGGAATGGCGGCGAGGACAAATTCCGTCCGGTCCGCCCCGCGCGTCCAGCGCAGCAGCGGCTTGCCAAAACCGATGGAAAAACGCAGCACCTTGACACCGCAGGCGATTGCCACGCGGTAGTGCCCGTACTCATGGATGGTGATGAGCACGCCAAGGGCAAACGCAAACGCCAGCAGGGTAATGAGTAGAGTCATGGTCTCGTTTCAGGCAATTCGCGCGGCGCAATGCACGGATCAAGCAGACAATTGCGCAACGCGCTGTTGCGCTTCGATCCGGGTTTGCGTGTCGAGTTCAGCCAGCGCGCCCAGCGAATCACAATGCGCGCATTCTGCGCTGGAGAGCAAATCGGCGTTGATGCGGTGGATATCGGTGAAACGGATGCGCCGACGCAAAAATGCTTCCACCGCCACCTCGTTAGACGCATTGAGCACAGCGCAAGCGCCCACCGGCATGCGCAAAGCATCAAATGCCAGCGCCAGCCCTGGAAAACGCTGGGCGTCGGGTTGCTCGAAATCCAGCCGCCCAACCCGCGCCAGATCCAGCCAGGGCGCACCCGACGCGATGCGCCTCGGATAAGACAGTCCATAGGCGATGGGCGTGCGCATATCCGGCTGACCCAACTGTGCCAGCACCGATCCATCCTGGTAATTGACCATGGAATGGACAATGCTCTGCGGGTGAATGAGCACCTCGATCTGTTCAGGCGACATGCCAAACAAATAGTGCGCCTCGATCACTTCCAAGGCCTTGTTCATCATGGTGGCGGAATCAACCGAGATCTTCGCGCCCATGCTCCAGTTCGGGTGCGCACACGCCTCCTGCGGTGTCACAGCGTGCAAGGCGTGCGGCTCGCGCTGACGGAACGGGCCGCCAGAGGCAGTGAGCACAATGTTGCGCACGTCGGCCTGCCAGCGGCTGCGGTCTGCGGGAAGGCTTTGCAGAATAGCGCTGTGTTCGCTGTCGATGGGAATCAGGTCGCCACCGCCCAGTTCCAGCGCCTGCAACAACAAGTCTCCTGCCACCACCAGCGATTCCTTGTTGGCAAGCAACAGGCGTTTGCCTGCACGCGCCGCCGCAAGACTTGCGGCCAATCCTGCCGCACCGACGATGGCGGCCATCACCAGATCGACTTCAGGCGCCGAGGCCACCTCTTCCAGTGCGTTCGGGCCGCTCAGCACCTCCGTCTTGCAGCCCGCAGCGCGCAGGCGCTGCTGCAAATCCAGTGCAGCACGCGCCTCGCCAAGCACCGCATAGGTCGGGTGAAACGCGAGGCACTGCGCCAAGAGCTTGTCGGCATTGCTGTGCGCCGCCAAGGCAAACACGCGGAACTGCGCACGGTGCAAAGCCAGCACCGACAGGGTATTGGTGCCGATGGAGCCAGTGGAGCCAAGGACGGTAATGGCTTTCATAAAGCCAGCAGCAACAAGGCCAGGGGCAGCACGGGCAGCAGGGCGTCGATGCGGTCGAGCACGCCGCCATGCCCTGGGAGCAGCTTGCCGCTGTCTTTCACGCCGGCTGCGCGTTTGAGGAGGGACTCGAACAAATCTCCTGCGATCGCAAATGCCAGCAGCACGATGACGATTACAAACAAGCCTACCCAGCCAAACCGGGTTTGCAGTTGCGAAAAATAGTTGGGCAAACGCGGTGCCAAGCCAACGCAGATTGCGGCGTAGAACAAGGTGACCCCCAGCGCCGACCAGGCACCAGCACGCGTTTTGCCTGGACTGATTGCGGGCGCCAGCTTGCGCCGACCCCAGGCTCGTCCACCAAAATATGCCGCGATGTCAGCGGCCCAGACCAGGGCCAGAAGTGACAACATGAAGACTGCTCCCTGGACGCGCAACTCGACCAGCGCCAACCAGGTGGCCAGCAGCAGCAAAAACCCCAGGAGGGAGAGAACAACCGGGTGGCGCAAACCGGCGGGTACGCGTGCATGCGGCAGACTCAGCCCCAACAGCAGCAGCCACGCGGCACTGCAGGCTGCCCAGAACCAGATTGCATTCTGGGACAACAACCAGGCCTGCTGCTGCAACAGCCAGAGCAAGGCGCCGGCGACCACACCCCAGACAAACGCCCACACAAGCAGAACGCTGCCGTCGCGATAGCCCGCCAGCCGCGCCCACTCGCCCATTCCCACAGCGCAAAAGGCCAAAGCCAGCAAGGCAAACGGCAAGGGATCGCGCAACAGCAAGGTTGGCACGAGCAAGGCCATCAGCACCAGGGCGGTCAGGATGCGCTGTCGCAGCATGGTGCTGTCTCGCTGACGGCCGCTTCAGGCCGCCACGCGCGATTTGGCCTCGGGCACGCCACCGAAACGACGCTGCCGATGGGCGAAATCCGCCAGCGCTGCATCGAAGGCTTCCGTATTGAAATCGGGCCAGAGAATATCGGTGAAATAGAGCTCGGTATAGGCCAGTTGCCAGAGCAGAAAATTGCTGATGCGATGTTCGCCGCCGGTACGGATCAGCAGATCGGGGTCGGGGGAATGCGCCAGCGCCAGATGCCGTGCAATGCCGTCGGTCGAGGGAACTTCACCCGCTGCAGACAAGGCCTGCGCCGCCTGCAGCATGTCCCAGCGCCCGCCGTAGTTCAGCGCCACATTGAGCACCAGGGTTGTATTGCCGCGTGTCAGCGCTTCAGACTGCGCGATGAGGCCGCGCATTTCGGCGGAAAACGCCGACAGATCGCCGATCACGCGCAGTTGCACACCCTGCTTTGCCAACTCTGCGGACTCGCGCTGCAGCGCCTTGACGAACAAGTCCATCAAGGTCTGCACCTCCTCTGCTGGGCGAGCCCAGTTTTCCGAGGAAAACGCAAACACCGTGAGATGCGCCACGCCAATTTCGGCGCAATGGCGGACAATTTTTTTGAGCGCATCCACGCCGAACTTATGTCCGGATGAACGCGGCAAAAACCGGCGTTGCGCCCAGCGCCCGTTGCCATCCATGACCACAGCCACATGCCGGGGCAATGTAGACGGATCGCGCTTGAGAACGGATTTTTTGCTCATGCAATCAGAGTGCGGGACAGGGAGACGGAGAGTGGAACAAACAAACAGCAAACCTCAGGCAAACATCGGCAGCCATGCTTAAACCGCCATGATCTCCGCTTCCTTCTGCGCCAGCAGCTTGTCGATATCCACGATGCAGCGATCGGTGAGTTTCTGCACTTCATCCTGCGCGCGGCGCTCGTCATCCTCGGAGGCCTCTTTCGCTTTGACGAGGTCTTTGAGACTTTGGTTCGCGTCGCGGCGCAGATTGCGTACTGCAACCTTCGCGCCCTCGCCTTCCTGCTTGATGACCTTCACCAGATCGCGACGGCGCTCTTCGGTCAGCGCGGGCATGGGAACGCGGATGATCTCGCCCTGTGTTTGCGGGTTGAGGCCAAGATCCGAATCCCGAATCGCCTTTTCGACGGCCTGCACCATTTTCTTTTCCCACGGCTGCACGCTGATGGTGCGGGCATCGACCAGATTCATATTGGCCACCTGGTTGATCGCCATCATCGTGCCGTAATAGTCGACCATCACATGGTCGAGCAGCCCGGTATGCGCCCGGCCCGTGCGCACCTTGGCCAGATCGAACTTGAGAGCTTCGATCGACTTGTGCATTTTTTCTTCGGTTGTTTTTTTGATCTCTGCAATTCCCATGATGCACTCCACAAACTGATCGGGAAAAAACAAAACCCGCTACACAACATCCAGTGCGTGACGCAGGCCTTCGACTTTAAGGGTCATCAGACGTAAACGTCCGTGCCCTCGTCTGCACCCTGCACGACGCGCATCAGCGCGCCGGGCTTGAAAATGCTGAACACGCGGATGGGCATTTTCTGGTCGCGGCACAGGGCGAACGCGGTCGAGTCCATCACTTCCAGGCGCTGGGCAATGGCCTCGTCAAAACTGATCCGTGCATAGCGCTGCGCCTTGGGGTCCTTCGCGGGGTCGGCCGTGTAAATGCCGTCCACCTTGGTGGCCTTGAGCATGACCTCGGCGCCAACCTCGGCCGCACGCAGCGCGGCTGCGGTATCAGTGGTGAAAAACGGATTGCCGGTTCCACCGGCAAAGATCACCGACTTACCTTCGTCCAGATATTGCAGCGCCTTGGGCCGCACATACGACTCCACGACCTGATCGATCGCAATCGCCGACATGACACGCGGCTGCAGACCGGCGTGCTTCATGGCATCGCTCAGCGCCAGGGAGTTCATCACCGTGGCCAGCATACCCATATAGTCTGCCGTCGCCCTGTCCATCCCCACGGCGCCGCCCGCCACACCGCGAAAAATATTGCCGCCGCCGATGACTATGGCGAGCTGCACACCGGAGTGCACCACCTCGGCGATGTCCCGCACCATGCCTTCAATGGTGGCGCGGTTGATGCCGTAGGCATCTCCCCCCATCAAGGCCTCGCCCGAGAGCTTGAGCAAAACGCGTTTATATCCGGACATCGCCACTCCAGGCAGGCAAGACAAAAAAGAAATCAGCGCGAATCAGGCCAAGCCATCGCGCGGTTGACCAAGGCCATCCTCTGCCTCGGTTAACCGCGCAACAGCGCTCAGCCTTGCTTGGCTGCAGCCATTTGCGCGGCCACTTCCTCGGCAAAATTCTCCGACTTTTTTTCGATGCCCTCACCCACCACATACATGGTGAATCCGAGCACGGTGGTTTGAGCGGCCTTGAGCATCTGCTCGACGGTTTGCTTGTCGTTCTTCACGAACAATTGATCGAACAAGGACACTTCCTTGAGGTATTTCTGCACCGAGCCTTCCACCATCTTGGCGACGATGTCGGCAGGCTTGCCGGATTCAGCCGCCTTTTGCGATGCAATGGAACGCTCTTTTTCGATCAGGTCGGCAGGCACCTGGGCTGACGACAGCGCAACCGGCTTCATCGCGGCGATGTGCATGGCAACGTCCTTGGCCGCCACGTCGTCTCCGGTGTACTCGACCATCACGCCAATACGCGTGCCATGCAGATAGCTCACCAGCTTGTTGGCGCCTGCAAAGCGCTTGAAGCGGCGAATGGTCATGTTCTCGCCAATCTTGCCGATCAGCTTGCTGCGACGCGATTCAATGGTTTCGCCGTCGATCGTCAGCGCAGACAGCGCCGCCACGTCCGCTGGGTTCTGCGCGGCGATCAACTGCGTCAGGTCTTTGGCGAAAGCGAGAAAGTCATCGTTCTTGGCAACAAAATCGGTCTCGCAGTTCAGCTCGATCAGCGCGCCGGTGCTGCCGCTGATGAACGCCGCCACAATGCCTTCTGCGGTCACGCGCGACGCAGCCTTGCTGGCCTTGCTGCCCAACTTCACGCGCAGAATCTCCTCGGCCCGGTCCATATCGCCCTCAGCCTCGGTCAGCGCTCTCTTGCACTCCATCATCGGGGCGTCGGTCTTGGCACGCAGTTCTGCCACCATGCTTGCGGTAATTGCCGCCATTGTTGAACTCCTTGAAGTCAAATACGCGAAATGCGATTGAAAAAAAGGGGCTGTGTATCGCAGCCCCGGTTTGGTTCAGGCCTGTGAATCGGGCCGTTGCAGCAGGTTCATCCTGGCCGCGTCAGGCAGCGGGCGATTCTTCCTGGACTTCAACAAACTCTTCCTCACCTTCAGACACGGCTTGCACGACTTCGTTGACTGCGTCGTTCTTGCCTTCGAGGATGGCGTCAGCCATGCCCTGCGCATACAGCGCAACCGCCTTGGCCGAGTCGTCGTTGCCGGGAATGATGTGCGCCACGCCCAGAGGGGAATGGTTGGTATCGACCACGCCGATCACGGGAATACCCAGAGTTTGCGCTTCGGCGATGGCAATCTTGTGATAGCCGACGTCGATGACAAAAATCGCGTCCGGCAGCGCGGTCATGTCCTGAATGCCGCCGATGGATTTTTCCAGCTTTTCCATGTCGCGCTGGAAGGTCAGCGCTTCTTTTTTGCTCATCTGCTCAAGCACACCTTCGGTCACTTGCGCCTGCATGTCCTTGAGCTTCTTGATCGAGGTTTTGACGGTTTTGAAGTTGGTCAACATGCCGCCGAGCCAACGCTGGTCAACATACGGCATGCCGCAACGCTGGGCCTGCTCGCGCACGATGTCGCCGGCCTGACGCTTGGTGCCAACGAACAGAACGGTGCCGCGGCGGGCGGCCATTTGGCGGGCGAACTTTGCCGCCTCAAGGTACATCGGCAACGTCTTTTCGAGGTTGACAATGTGAATTTTGTTGCGATGGCCGTAAATGAACGGGGCCATCTTGGGGTTCCAGAAGCGGGTTTGGTGACCGAAGTGCACCCCGGCTTCCAGCATTTGACGCATAGAGATAGTCATGATGTTTCCAATCCAAGTTGGGTCTGAAATCCGGCCCCGATTGACGCGCTGCCCTGACGCTTCCCCGAGAAAGACCGAGGTTGTGCCGCAGTGTTCAACACCTGGTTGAGCCGGTTTGTGTTTGTGATTCGGCACCTTGTTTTTCGTTAGGTACCATTTGTTTACCATCTGTTTCTTGCGCGCAACAGGCGATATTTCTCTGCCCCGCAAAAAACTCAAGCATCATAACAGCACCTCGCGCGAGCCGCCACACAAAGGGCGTGCGCGTACAGAGACCAAGCCCAGCCCCTCATGTCCGATCACCCCTTACGCCAACAACTGCATAACGAAATTCATGCCCGACCGTTTGAGCGGGTGGGCGCGCCTGCGCAGGTGAGTCACCAGGTCATGCTGGTGAGCCCTGCGGAGTCGCAACAGGCCTTTGCGCATTTGAGTGAACTGCTCGGCAATCTGCACCTGCCGCCACCCTCCGCCGGCAGCATGTTCCACACCGAGCAGATCGGCCCGGTTCAACTGCGCTGGGAGCGTCATGGTGAATTCATCAGCTATACCTTCATCACCCACGAGCAAATCGGGCCACAAGGGCCTTTATTCGAGCGCTGCGCCTGCGACCGCATTTCTGCCGACTGGCGGGCGCGTATTCCTGGGCAGCAACTCTGCGCCAATCATGTGGCGGTCATGCCGGAAGGAGAACTGGAGTGCGACGCCATTCCCGACTTTTCCGCCGTGCTGGACATCGACGCATTGGTGGGCTCAGACGTTGCCGACGGCAATGCGCAGGTGTTCACCGATCTGCGCATTGCGCCCGACGGCTTTACGCGCTTCATTGTGCTGAGCAAGCCCATGTCGGCACGTCGGCGCGGGCGCTTGGTGCAAAGGCTGCTGGAAATCGAGACGTATCGCCTGCTGTCGCTACTCACCCTGCCGCTGGCGCGCGAACTCACACCGCAACTCAATGTCTATGAGCAGGATCTGGTGAGCATCATGGATGCCATCGGCAGCAACGGAACCACGGACGACGCCGAGGCGCAGCGCGATCACAAAACGCTGGACCGCCTCACGCAGCTGGCCTCCACCGTGGAAGGCGTTTATGCCGCGTCGCACGGCAGATTCACTGCGGCCAATGCGTATTACGACCTAGTCAACCGCCGTGTGGCGGATTTGCATGAACGGCAGATTTTCGGCTTGCAAACCATCGGCCAGTTTCTGGAGCGACGGCTGGCTCCGGCCATGCAGACCTGCGCCTGGGCGGCCCGGCGGCAGCAGGCCCTGTCCGAGCGGGTATCGCGTTGCAGCAATCTGCTGCGCACCCGCGTGGAAGTCGCCATGCAGCAGCAAAACCGCAGCTTGCTGGCTTCGATGAATCGCAGGCAGTACCTGCAGCTACGGCTGCAACAAACGGTGGAAGGTCTGTCGGTGGCGGCGATCACCTATTACATGGCCTCGCTCGTCGGTCAACTGTTCGAGGCCGCCGAGCCCTGGCTGCATATCAGGCCAAAGCTGGCTGAAGGCCTCTCCATCCCCGTCATCGCCTTGCTGGTGTGGCTTGCGCTGCAGCGCATGCATCACCGCCTGGAGCGCGCCAGCGAAAACCGGTAGCCACGGCCTGCAGCGCCCGGATCAAACGCGCCGCTGGCGCACCGCTTCGTACAGGCACACACCGGCGGCAACGGAGACGTTGAGACTTTCTACTGCGCCGAGCATGGGAATCTGCAAGAGTTGATCGCAGGTTTCTCGCACCAGGCGACGCATGCCTGCGCCCTCAGCGCCCATCACCAGCACGGCCGCTTGCGTCCAGTTGGCCGCATACACATCGTCGGTCGCGGCCTCGTCCGTGCCCATGACCCAGAGACCGCGGTCCTGCAATTCGCCCAGGCTACGCACCAGGTTGGTCACCATGAGGTAAGGCACCGTTTCCGCCGCGCCGCTGGCCACGCGGGCAACGGTGGGGTTGAGGCCGACAGCGCGGTCTTTCGGCGCGATGACCAAGTGCACTCCTGCCGCATCTGCGGTGCGCAAAATGGCACCGAGGTTATGCGGATCGGTCACGCCGTCGAGTGCGAGAACGAGAGGCGCCCCATCCACGGCGTCCAACACGGCGTGCAGGTCCTGCACGCTGGGCAGATCGTCCACCTGCGCCACCACGCCCTGGTGGCGGTCGGTTCCGGCCAGTGCGGCCAGACGCTCGGCGCTCAGGGTCTTGAGTTCCACGCCAGCGGCCTCAACCTTGCGCAGGAATTGCTGCATGCGTGCATCGCGGCGGCTGGCGTCCACATAGACCGCATGCACGGAAGCTGGCGCTGCCCGCAACCGCGCGCCCACCGCGTGAAAACCGTAGAGTGGCTTCATGCGGCCACCTCCTGCGCTTGCTCTGTCAACCGTCCGGCATGCATGGTGTAGATGCGGTCGCAACGCGCTGCCAGCGCCGGGTCATGCGTGACGAGCACCAGGGTTGCACCCATTTCACCGCGCAGCCGGAACATCAAATCCATGATGCGCTCGCCAGTTGCCGCATCCAGATTTCCCGTGGGTTCATCGGCGAGCACCAGCCGCGGGCTGCCGACAAACGCGCGCGCCAACGCCACCCGTTGCTGCTCACCTCCAGACAGCAAGGCCGGGCGGTGATGCAAACGCTGCCCCAAGCCGACAGCCTGCAGCAAGGTGGTGGCCAGATCGACCGCGCCCTGCGGCCGCCCGGAAATCTCCAGCGGTAACACCACATTTTCCAGCGCGGTGTAATGGTCGATCAGTTGGAAGTTCTGGAACACGAAACCGATTTTCTGCGCCCGCAGATCGGCGCGTCCGTTTTCATCCAGACTGGACAGATCGACGCCATCAATCATCACCTGGCCCGCGCTGGGCCGATCCATTCCCGCGAGCAGTGCCAGCAGGGGGGACTTGCCCGAGCCCGATGCGCCGGTAATGGCCACGGTTTGCCCCGAAGCGACGCGCAGCTGCACGTCGGAAAGGATGGTGAGCGCGTCTCCGACGTCGGAGACGGTCTTGCCCAGGTTGTGCGCGACAATCACATCGACCGTCATGGAAGCCTTGTCATGAAATTTGGAATGAAGCCGATTGTAGGAAGCC
>JAFGXB010000118.1 GCA_016936875.1 Burkholderiaceae bacterium
ATGGCGCTGGGCGCACTGGCGCTGTCGAAGGAAAAAGCCATCGTCTCGCGGCTGGAGTCCATCGAGGAACTGGCCGCGGTGGATGTGCTGTGTTCCGACAAAACCGGCACTCTCACGCAGAACAAGCTCACGCTGGGCGAGCCGCTGCTGATGGCCGCGCCCGACGCGGCCACGCTCGATCTGCACGCCGCGCTGGCCAGCCAGCCCGACAATGGCGACGCCATCGATCAGGCGGTTTATGCCGCGCAGCCCGGCCAGGTCGCGCCGCAGGGCTACACCAGCGCGGGCTTCACTCCCTTCGATCCGGTGGGCAAACGCAGCGAAGGCCGCTGGACGGATGCCCAAGGCCAGTTGCTGGCCGCGACCAAAGGGGCACCGCAAGTCATCCTCGACTTGTGCAAACTGGACGCGGATGCCCGCGGCAAGGCCGATGCGTGGATTGACGCGCAGGCGGTCAAGGGCCTGCGCACGCTGGGCGTGGCCAGCAAAACCGGTGAGGGCGCCTGGCGATGCGATGGCTTGTTGTCCTTGTTTGACCCGCCGCGCAGCGATTCCAGGCAAACCATCGCCGACGCCCGCAGCCACGGCCTGGCGGTGAAAATGGTCACTGGCGACAACGTGGCGATCGCGCGTGAAATCGGTGGGCAGCTCGGCATCGGCACGCACATCGTAGCGGCGGGCGAGGTGTTCGACACGGGCAAGCAGTCGCCCGGCGTGAGCCTGGCCGAGCAGATCGACGCCGCCGACGGTTTCGCCCAGGTGTTTCCCGAGCACAAATACGGCATCGTCAAGGCGCTGCAGGACGCCGGGCACCGCGTGGCAATGACCGGCGACGGCGTCAACGATGCCCCGGCGCTCAAGCAGGCCGACGTCGGCATTGCGGTGTCGGGCGCCACCGACGCGGCACGCGCGGCGGCGGCGCTCATCCTCACCGCGCCTGGATTGTCCACCATCGTCAAGGCGGTGGAAGAGGCGCGGCGCATCTTCGAGCGCATGAACAGCTATGCCATCTACCGCATCACCGAAACCATCCGCATCATGGTGTTCGTGGTCGCGGCGATGCTGGCCTACGACTTCTACCCCATCACCGCGGTGATGATCATCCTGCTGGCCTTCTTCAACGACGTGCCCATCATGACCATCGCCTACGACCGTACCGCGGTCGATCCACAGCCGGTGCGTTGGGACATGCGCCGGGTCATCACCACGTCCACCGTGCTTGGCCTGATTGGCGTGGGCGAAACCCTGGGCCTGCTCTGGTACGCGCATGACGTGATGAAACTCGATATGGGCAGCATCCAGACCTTCATCTTCCTCAAGCTCGCGGTGTCCGGGCACCTAACCCTGTTCGTGGCCCGCTGCAAGGAGGCGTTCTGGAAAAAACCCTGGCCCGCGCCATCACTGCTGTGGTCGGCCATTCTCACCAAGCTGCTGGCGACGCTGTTCGTGGTCTTCCCGCTGGGCCTGATCGCGCCCATCGGCTGGAAAGCCGTCGGCCTCATCTGGGCGTATTGCGTGTTCTGGGCGTTTGTCGAAGACCAGGCCAAACTCGCGGTGTATCGCCACCTCGACCGCAACACGGCGCGGCACCTGAATTTTCTGCACCTGCTCAAACAGCGCACAGTCAAGCCAGATCATTGAGCAGGGGCCGGATTGGTGTTAGCGTTTTACTGTGTTTCACTTCATTTCACTGACCAAGGGAGTTTCATATGGCACATCGTCATGCAGTTGTTTGGGTCGATCATTCACAGGCCCGCGTGTTGTTCATCGATCCGGTGGATATCGAAAAATCCATCATCCTGCCCAAAGAGCACCCGCATCTGCACGTCATGAGCGGCACCATAGGCAGCGGCAAGGCACCCGAAGATCAGCACTACTACCACGCCGTGGCCGAGGCCTTGGTTGATGTGTCCGAGGTGCTCATCACCGGCCCCGGACAGGCCAAGCTGGCGCTGTTCAAACATCTGCAGCATCACGATCCCGCTGTGGCCGAGCGCGTGCTGGGCATTGAGTCGGCAGATCATCCGACCGACGCGCAACTTGTCGCCCACGCCCGGCATTACTTCAAGGGAAAAGACCAGATGCTCAGCATCTGATCCGTCTTGCGCCCCAACCCCTACACCACCGTTCATCATGTCCACCTACAAAAAAATCCTGGTTCCCATCGATGCCAGTCAGACCGCGCAATCCGCCGCGGCGCAAGCCACTGCCTTGGCGCTTGATCAGGCCGCAGCGATCCGCTTTGTCGTGGTTGTCGAGGCTCACGGGCTGATGGGGTCGGCCCCGGAGCTTCTCAATGTGATGGGCCACGACGCCCGCCTGCTGCTCGACAGTTGGGTCAACAGGGCGCAAGCGCCGGGCAGGGATGTCAGCTCGAATGTGCTCGAAACCTCGCAGGCCATGCCGCGCGTGGCGGACGCCATCCTGGCCGAGGCGCGTCGCTGGGGCGCTGATCTCATCGTGATCGGCAGTCACGGCCGCGGCGGCGTGCGCCGCATGATTTTGGGCAGCGTGGCCGAAGGCGTCGCGCAGCGCAGCACGATGCCAGTGCTTATCGTGCACGCGGGCGAGCCAAAAACCTGAAGCCGCGCCGGGCGCAATTCGACACATCCTGCGCGCAAGGGCTTGTTAGCATGCGCGAACTCGTCAGGTTCGCGCATGAAACGTCACGCCATTCCATCGCAATTCCGTTCGCATCATCCGCATCCCTGCGACGGCAATTTGCCGTCTGATCTGAATGCGGTCTTGCAACAGCGCGTGACCGAACTTGCCGAAGCCACGCTGGAACTGAGCAAGGGCGAAACCCTGGCGCACAGCGGCATGCCTTTCAAGCACCTCTATCTCGTGGTGAGCGGGGGCTTCAAGTCAGTGCAGATCGGTGAAGACGGGCAATCGCAGATCGTCAGCTTTCACTTTCCGCGCGAGTTGATGGGGCTGAGCGGGTTTGCGCAGCATGCCTACACGACCGATCTCATTGCCCTGGCACCCAGCCTGGTCTGCGAATTTCCGGTGGCCGCAGTGAAGTCGGTGCTCGGCGCAGATCGCACGCTGCTCGATCATTTTCTGACCTACATTTCCGAGAGCTTGGCCCGCGCCGAGCGGGATCAGTTCATGCTTGGCAGCTTGAGCGCCACGCAAAAAATCGCCTGTTTTCTGCTTCGCTTGCAAGACAATTTGCGCCATGCCGGAGCAGACCCTGAATGCTTCGATCTGTTGATGACCCGCGAGGAAATCGGCAGCTATCTTGGCCTCACCATGGAGACCATCAGCCGCCTGTTTTCGCAATTGCAGATGGCAGGCGTGGCGCGGGTGGACAAGCGGCAAGTCCGCATTCTGCGTGGTGATCTGCTGCAGGTGTGGCGGGACGAGGGCGTGGAATTCGCCACGCGGAAGCGCAAAAAGATTCCGGCACTCAAACTTGCCTGAACCATTCAGCGCGGCACGAGCAAGGCGCTCAACGCGTCCAGATCATGCGGTGCAAGCTGGCCCGCGGCATTTTTCAGGCGCAGCGTATTGATCAGAACGTCATACCGCGCCTTGTCGGTCTGACGCTGGGTTTCATACAGTTGAGACAGCGCGTTGAGCACGTCAATGTTGACCCGCAAACCCACTTTGAAGCCGGTTTCATTGGCCTGCAAGGAACTGTGGCTGGACGCAATGGCCGCATCCAGCGCGTTCACCTGCGCCAACCCGGATTGCACGCTGAGATAGGCGGCGCGTGCCTCTTGTGCCGCAGCAAGACGGGCCGAATCCAGGTCTGCCTGCGCCTTGTCAAGTAAGTGCGCGGTTTGTTCCACGTCGCTTTGCACCGCATAGCCAGTGAACAGGGGCCAACGCACCTGGACCCCGACGCTGGCAACATTGGCACGGTTGCTGAAGGGAAACAAAGGGCTGCCGCCCGTCGTGGCGTTGTGGTCGACACGGGCATAGGCGGAGACAGTCGGCAGATTGCCTGTTCCGGATTTTTTGGCTTTGAGTTGCGCCAATTCCACGCCCAGCCGTGCCTGATCCACGCCGAGGTTGTGTTCTTCCGCCTTGCGCGCCCAGTCTTTGAGATCGCCTGTGGGCGCAAAAAGCGCCGCCGAGCTGGGCAGCGGGGCCAGTGTTTGCACCTGCGCCCCGATCAACTGCTGCAGGCTGTTGTGCGCGAGTTGGAGCTGATTTTCCACTGCCAGCACTTGCGCGGCGGTCAGATCGACGCGCGCCTGGGCATCGCGCACATCGACAATGGTGCCGTTGCCAGCGTCGAAGTTGGCTTGTGCCGATTTGACTTGTTCCGCAACGGCCTTCTCTTGTTCTTGCAGCGAGTGCAGGCTGTCCTGTGCGGCCAGCACATCGAAGTAGCGGGTTGCCACCTGCACCATGAGATTCTGGTTTTCCTGGACGAATTGCAGATAGGCGATTCGCGCCCTCACGTCCGCCTGTTTGACCCCGAGGTGATCCGCCGGTTGATACAGCGCCTGTGTCGCCACGAGATTGATGTCACGCGCGGTGTAGTTCCACTGCGTCGGCATGCCGAATTTCTGCAGCAGTGGGTTATCGCTGTTGTCTTGCGCATTGGCGCTCAGGTTGGCGCCTGCCACGACTTGTGGCAACAGGCTGGAGCGCGCCAGCGGAATGCCCGACAAAGCGGCCTGGTAGTTGGCCTGCGCGCTGCGCAAAGCCGGGTTGTGCTGTTGCGCCAGTGCAAAGGTCTGCGCCAGTGTTTCAGCGCCTGCCGCGTTCATCAGACAAAAGCTACAACAGCCCAGGCAGATGGCGCGTGTCAGACGTTGGGCAAGGAAAATAGGTGTTGCCATCAGGGAAGTATGAGCGTGGAATACATCGTGTTGATGCTATGCCCGGCTGCACACGAATGATTGCGCCAGATCATGGTCGCATCGTCATCTGGCGCGACAATTTCGTCAGAAGTGAAGTGCGGGCATTCGCTACTGCATCTCGCGGCACATCCTATGAAAAATAAAAAAAAACCGTTGATCGTTTTGCTATTGCTGCTTGTCCTGCTCATCGCGGGTGGCTACTGGTGGAGCCACCGGCAGAAGCCCGTCTCGAATGTGCTGACGCTATACGGCAATATCGATATACGGCAGGTGCAGTTGGCGTTCAACGATGCAGGTCGTGTGTCGGAACTCCTGGTGCAAGAGGGCGACACCGTGCGCAAGGGACAAGTGGTGGCGCGCATCGATGCCGTGCGTTACCAGGATGCGGTCAACCGCGCCCAGGCGGCCCTTCTCGCGCAGCAGAGTGTGCTGGGCAAGCTCCATGCGGGAAGTCGGCCACAGGAAATCGCGCAAGCGCGCGCCGCGCTGAGTGCGGCAGAGGCCGCCCAGGCCAACGCCAAGGCGACTTACGCCAGGCAAAAAACCTTGGTCGATTCGGGTTTTCTGCCCCGACAAAGCCTCGACAACGTCACGCAGCAACGCGACACCGCGGCGGCGGACGTGCAGCGGGCGCGGCAGAGTCTCAGTCTGGCTGTGCAAGGCCCGCGCAAAGAAGACATTGCCGCCGCCGAAGCCCTGGAAAAGGCGGATGAATCCGCGCTGGCGCTGGCACAGCGCCAGCTTGTCGACACGACACTGCGCGCGCCGGACGACGGCGTGGTGGAAAACCGCATTTTGGAAGTCGGCGACATGGCCGCGCCGCAAACCCCGGTGATGACCATTGCGCGCAACAACCCGGTTTGGGTGCGCGCCTATGTGCCGGAAACGGAACTGGGAAAAATCGTCCCCGGCATGCGCGCCGGCATCCTGAGCGACAGCTTCCCCGGTCAGTCCTTTGCTGGATGGATCGGTGCCATTTCTCCGACTGCGGAGTTCACGCCCAAGTCGGTTGAGACCACGGAGCTGCGTGCGCAACTGGTCTACCGCGTGCGGGTGTACGCCTGCAATCCCACGCAGAAGTTGCGGCTGGGCATGCCAGTGACCGTCCAAGTGCCTTTGCTGAACAACGCGCCGCAAGCAATCCCTGCGCATGTCTGCCAACACTGACATCGCTGCTCAGACCGGGCAGGGTGCACCCCTTTCCGAAGTCGCCCTGCAGCTTGCGGCGGTTCACAAACACTTCAGGCAGGGCAAGAGCGTCATCGACGCCCTCAAGGGAGTGGATCTGCGCATCGCGCAAGGCCGCATCACCGGCCTGCTTGGCCCGGATGGTGCGGGCAAAACCACCCTGATCCGTTTGGCCGCCGGACTCTTGCTGCCAAGCGCGGGGCAGGTTTTGGTGTTGGGCCGGGACACAGTGTATGACGGCGCCGCGATCCAGCAGAACATCGGCTACATGCCACAGCGCTTTGGTCTTTACGACGACCTGACGGTGCAGGAGAACCTGGAGCTTTACGCCGACCTGCAGGGACTCCATTCCGGCGAGCGGCAGCAGCGTTTTGACGAATTGCTCAAACTCACCGCACTGGGTCCGTTTTCCGGGCGTCGCGCCGGAGCCCTGTCTGGCGGCATGAAGCAGAAGCTGGGGCTGGCCTGTACCCTGCTGCGCGCGCCGCGTCTGTTGCTGCTCGACGAGCCCACGGTGGGCGTGGACCCGATTTCGCGCCGCGAGCTCTGGAGCATCATCAAGCTGATGCGCGGTCAGGGCGTTGCCGTGCTGGTCAGCACGGCGTATCTCGACGAAGCGGAACAATGCGACGACATCGTGCTGCTGCACGACGGTCATGTGCTGGCGCACCAATCGCCAGAGGCTTTTCATGCGCCACTCAAAGGCCATGTGTTTCTTGTGCAGCATCCGCAGCAGCGCAAGCGTTTTCTGCAGGAATCGTTGCATGCGCGCCCTGGCGTGCTGGATGCTCTGGTGCAGGCCGAAGGGGTGCGCGCCGTCCTGCTGGGAACGACCCCGCTGCAGCAGAATGGCGAACAGTGGCAGCCGATGGAGCCGCGTTTTGAAGATGCGTTCGTGAGTCTGCTACAGGGGCAACGAGAGGGGCGGCAAGACTCGCTTCCTGCGCCGCAACCGACGCCGCAAACGCAAGCCCCCGCGCTCGCAGCCGCATCGGAAGGTGCTGTGCCTCCCGTGATTGAAGTCAAGGCGCTGCGTCGCTATTTCGGTGCGTTCCAGGCGGTCAAGGGCATCAGTTTCACCGTCGGAAAAGGAGAGGTTTTCGGTTTGCTCGGTGCCAATGGGGCCGGAAAAAGCACCACATTTCGCATGCTCTGCGGCTTGCTGCCGGCCTCGTCGGGCACCTTGCTGGTGGCCGGCGCAGATCTGCGCACGGCCAATGCCGACGCGCGCGGGCGTATTGGCTATGTCGCGCAAAAATTCGCGCTCTACGGCAATCTGAGTGCGCGGCAAAACCTGAATTTCTTCGCTTCGGCCTATGGTCTCACGGGCTCGCGGCGCAAGCAACGGCTGGCTTGGGCCTACAAGGAGTTCGACCTCACCGAGTACGCAGACGCTGGAGTCATGGATCTGCCCCAGGGCTACAAGCAGCGTCTGGCGCTGGCCTGCGCGCTGATGCACGAACCGTCCATTCTCTTTCTCGATGAACCGACTTCCGGGGTGGATCCGCTGGCCCGGCGCGAGTTCTGGCAGCGCATCAATCATCTGGCCGAGTCGGGAGTGACCATCATGATCACCACGCACTTCATGGACGAGGCCGAATATTGCGACCACCTGGTGTTGATGTCGCTGGGTGAGATTCTGGCCTTCGGTACACCACGAGAGATTCGCGGGCGCGTCCGTACCGAGGCACTGCCAGAGCCCACCATGGAAGACGCCTTCATCGCCCTGATCCAGTCGCACGAAGCGCAGATTCGCCGCGCGGCATGAGGTCGCCACGATCATGAAGATGCAACGTCTGCGCGGGCTTGTGCGCAAGGAGTTTTTGCAGATCGTCCGTGATCCGTCCGCGATCGCGATCGCCTTCGTGCTGCCGGTGCTGTTGTTGCTTCTGTTCGGCTACGGCGTGTCGCTCAACGCGCGTGACGTGCCACTGGCCTTGGTTGTCGATCAGCCCAGCGCGCAGACCAGCAGTTTTGTCGGTGGGCTGGAACAGTCCGCATTTTTCGCTCCGACGATCTACCCCGACATTGCCACAGCCCGTCATGCCCTGATGACACGCAAGGTGGATGGCATCATCTGGCTGCGCGGCGATTTCACCCGTCTGGCGCTCACCGGCCGTTCCGCGCCTGTGGCGGTGTGGATGAACGGTGTGGATGCGAACAACGCCCGCATCATGGAAGGCTATCTGCAAGGCATGTGGCAAAACTGGCTGCAACTTGAAGCCGAACGGCAAGGCCAGCATTTGCTCATGCCAGTCAATGTGCAGGCCCGCATCTGGTTCAACCCCGCGGTGCGCAGCCGCGACTTTCTGGTGCCCGGGCTGATCGCCGTCATCATGACCCTGATTGGCGCCCTGCTCACGGCGCTGGTAGTGGCCCGCGAACGCGAACGCGGCACCATGGAAGCGCTCATGGCCAGCCCGGTGACCATGGCAGAAATCCTGCTGGGCAAACTGATTCCCTACTTTGTGCTCGGTATGGGCGGCATGGCGCTGTCGGTGGCCATGGCGGTGTGGTTGTTTGCCGTGCCGCTGGTCGGCAGCCTGTGGCTGCTGGTGCTGTGTTCCGCGTTGTTTCTGTTGGTGGCGCTGGCCATGGGGCTGCTCATTTCCACCTTGTCGAGCAGCCAGTTTGTTGCGGCGCTGGTGGCCGTCATTGTCACGTTTCTTCCGGCGTTCATTCTGTCCGGCTTTATTTTTGATATCGAGTCCATGCCCGCCGTGGTGCAGTTTCTCACGCATCTGGTGGCTGCACGCTATTACGTTGCCATTTTGCAGACGGTGTTTCTGGCGGGCAATGTATGGCCTGTGGTCTTGAGCAATAGTGCCGCCCTGGCCTTGATGTGGGTGATTTTCATGGGAATCGCCTGGCGCAAATCCCACAAGAGGCTGGACTAACCATGTGGGCACGCGTTGTCGCACTCGTCATCAAGGAACTGCTCATGTTGCTGCGCGACACGGCCAGCCGCACTGTGTTGATTGGCCCGCCGCTCATCCAGCTGCTGGTGTTTGGCTACGCGGCGAGCTTTGACCTCAACCACATCCCCTATGCGGTCTATAACGAAGACTCCGGTTATGCCTCGCGGGAGCTGTTGGCGCATTTTTCCGGGACGACCACGTTCCAGCAGGTTGCGACCATCACGCATGCCGCGCAGATCGCGCCGCTGATCGACAACAAGAGCGCATTGCTGGTGCTGCATATCGGCCCACATTTCACCCGCGACCTGTTGCGGCATGAATCGGCCAAGGTGCAGGTTTTGGTGGATGGGCGCGACTCCAATACGGCGTCGCTGGCATTGAATGACGCCAATGGCGTGCTGCTCGACTTCAATGCACAGTGGGCCGCGCAACACGGCTGGCGCGGGCCGCCTGCGCGGCTGGAGATTCGCTCCTGGTTCAACCCCAACCTGCTTTCGCGCTGGTTCATCCTGCCGGGCATCGTGGCGCTGCTGACTTTGGTCGTCACCTTGCTCGTCACCGGACTGTCTGTGGCGCGCGAGCGGGAAATGGGCACGTTCGATCAGTTGCTGGTCACGCCCTTGCGCCCTGTGGAAATCCTGCTCGGCAAGGCATTGCCGGGTTTCATCATCGGCGGGCTGGAGGCGGCGTTCATTGCTGTCGTCGCCGTGCTTTGGTTTGGCGTGCCGTTTGTTGGCAGCGTGCTGGCGCTGGGAATTGGGTTACTGTTTTTCCTGCTTGCAGCCACCGGAATCGGGCTGATGATCTCATCCATCGCTGTCACGCAACAGCAGGGGCTGCTGGGGGTGTTCATGTTCCTGGTGCCGTCCATCATTCTGTCCGGCTTCGCCACGCCGATCGCCAATATGCCCCAGGCGGTGCAACTGCTCACCTACATCAACCCCATGCGGTATTTTCTGATCATCACCCGGGGCGTGTATCTCGAAGGCGATGGTGTGGGGAATCTGATTCCGCAATACTGGCCGCTGGCACTGATTGGTGTGTTCAGCCTGCTGGCTGCAGCTTGGCTGTTTCGCCATCGTTCGAGCTGATTCTGCGCGATCGGCTAGGCGCAGCAAGGCAGACGTTTCGGCAAAAAAACGCCCCTGCACTGCACCGATCGGGTGCGCGCGCAGGGGCCGGTCTGGGAAGGCTTCAGCCGAAGTTCTTTTCGGCGAAATCCCAGTTCACCATTTTGTCGAGAAACGTGGTGACAAAGTCGGGGCGGCGATTGCGGTAGTCGATGTAATACGCGTGCTCCCAGACGTCGACGGTCAGCAGGGCTTTGTCGGCAGTTGTCAGCGGGGTTTGGCCGTTGGCTGTATTGACGATGTCGAGGCTGCCGTCTGGCTTTTTCACCAGCCAGGTCCAGCCGGAACCGAAATTGCCCACGGCCGACTTGTGAAACGCGTCCTTGAACGCGGCGTAACTGCCCCATTTTGCGTTGATGGCAGCGGCCAGCGCGCCGTTGGGCTTACCGCCGCCATTGGGTTTGAGGCAGTTCCAGAAGAAGGAGTGATTCCACACCTGTGCGCTGTTGTTGAAGAGGCCGCCGCTGGATTTTTTGATGATCTCTTCAAGCGGCATGGACTCGAATTCGGTGCCCTTGATCAGATTATTGGTGTTGTTGACGTAGGCCTGATGGTGCTTGCCGTGGTGGTATTCCAGCGTCTCGCGCGACATGTGCGGGGCGAGCGCGTCGGGGGCGAAGGGCAGGGGGGGCAGTTCGTGTTGCATGGGCTTCTCCTTGGGGTGAGTGGCGATGGCAATGAGTCTGAGAGCTGCATTCTAGGAACAGCGTGTTGATTGCGCTCAAACGGGCGGGATGTCCGCGTCAAGCGGATGGGGCTGTGGCTGGATATGCGCAATATCCAGGCGGATGGCGCGCTGGGCGTCGGCAAGGTGCAGCGCGTCGTGCGCACGGAGCTGCGACAGGCTGCGCAGCACATGGCCGCTTGCGTCCATGCCGAGCAGATAGCCGCGCGCCAGCGTGGCGCGGGGGCTGAGCAGTTGCAGATGTTGCCCGGCAGATTCAAGCCGCTGCTGCGCCGCATGTGCCCAGCGGGTTTGGGCGTCTGGCAGATTGAGTGCCAGTTGATTCAGCCGCGCGCGCTCCTGCGGCAGCCGCCGTTGCAGCGCATGCTGCAGCCCGCCTTGCAGCAATTCCAACCGTTGCGCCTGCAGGCGTGGCAGGCTGGTAAACCCTTGACGCAAGCGCCATTCCCATTGCGCCAATTGACGCTGCGGCGCCGCGAGCAGGGCGGCGTGCTGAGGCCAGCGCAGGGTGATCCGGTCGCAGCGCTGTTGTTCGCGCAGCAGGTGGCGGCGCAAGGCGTTGTGCAGACGATGCGCCGCGTGATCGAGCGCGCCGGACAGTGCGGCGTGCGACGGCACGCCCAGCTCGGCAGCTGCGGTGGGGGTTGGGGCGCGCAGGTCGGCAACAAAATCGGCCAGGGTGAAATCGGTTTCGTGTCCGACGCCGCTGACCACGGGCAGACTGCACGCCGCAATCGTGCGGACCAGGGTTTCGTCGTTGAATGCCCAAAGATCGTCCAGGCTGCCGCCACCGCGCACCAGCAGGAGCAGATCCACCTCGCGCCGTGCCTGCGCGCGTTGCAGCGCGGCGGTCAGTTCCCCCGGTGCTTGTGCCCCCTGCACGCTGGCGGGGTAAACCACCACCCGGACATGCGGGCTGCGCCGCCTCAGTGCGGTGAGCACGTCGTGCAGTGCCGCGGCCTGCAAGGAGGTGATGACGCCCACGGCCTC
>JAFGXB010000119.1 GCA_016936875.1 Burkholderiaceae bacterium
CGAGCCGTAGACCTCGTCGGTGGAGATGTGCAGGAAGCGGAAGCCGGCCTTGTCGGCTTGCGCCAAGCCGGACCAGTAGGCGCGGGTGGCTTCGAGCAGTTCGAACGTGCCCTGGACATTGGTACGGATGAAGTCGCCGGGGCCGTGGATGGAGCGATCGACATGGCTCTCGGCGGCGAAGTGCAACACGGCGCGGGGACGGTGCTTGGCGAGCAGCGCGGCCACCGCAGTGCGGTCGCAGATGTCGATCTGGGCAAAGTGGTAGCGCGCATCGCCCTGCACGCTGGCAAGGCTTTCCAGGTTGCCGGCGTAGGTCAGCGCGTCAAGCACCAGCACGGGCTCGTCGGACTGGCCCAGCCAGTGGTGCACAAAATTGGCGCCGATGAATCCGGCGGCTCCGGTGAGGAAGATCATGGATATAGACCAACAGGAAAAGGCGCGGCACGCCGCATGGGCATAAGGATAGCGGTCACCGCGACGAGAACCGCCCGTGCGCCGTGGCTCCGCACCGAGCCTTCAGCACTCCACGATATTCACGGCCAGCCCGCCCCGCGCAGTCTCCTTGTATTTGGTCTGCATGTCGGCGCCGGTGTCGCGCATGGTCTTGATGACCTGATCGAGCGAGACGATGTGCTGGCCGTCGCCGTTGAGGGCCATGCGCGCGGCGTTGAGGGCCTGGACCGAGGCGATGGCGTTGCGTTCGATGCAGGGCACCTGCACCAAGCCGCCGACGGGATCGCAAGTCAGGCCGAGGTGGTGTTCCATGCCGATTTCCGCGGCGTTTTCCACCTGTTCTGGCGTGCCACCGAGTACGGCGCAGAGGCCGCCGGCCGCCATGGAGCAGGCCACGCCGACCTCGCCCTGGCAGCCCACCTCGGCGCCGCTGATCGACGCATTCTCCTTGTAGAGCAGGCCGATGGCGCCTGAGGTGAGCAGGAAGTCGATGACGCCTGCATCGCTGGCCTGCGGCACGAAGCGGGTGTAGTAATGCAGGACGGCGGGGATGATGCCCGCCGCGCCATTGGTCGGGGCGGTGACCACGCGGCCCCCTGCGGCGTTTTCCTCGTTGACCGCCAGGGCGAACAGGTTGACCCAGTCGAGCAGTTGCAAGGGATCGGATTGCGCATGGGGCGGCAATTGCACGCCGTCGGCCGGTACCGGCAGCGCGCCACCCAGGCGGCGATACCAGGCGGCGGCGCGACGACGCACCCGCAGCCAGCCGGGCAGCTCGCCCTCTGCCGCGCAGCCGCGTGCCACACAGGCCTGCATCACCCGCCAGATGGTGAGCAGGCCGGCGTCGATGTCGGCATCGGCACGCCAATGCCGTTCGTTGATGCGCATGACGGTGGCGATGCTGCCGTGCTTGCGGGCCAGATCGAGCAACTCGGCTCCGCTGTGAAAGGGCAGCGGCAGCACGGTGGTATCGGGCGCGATGGCCTGCTGGCGGCTGCCGTCGGCGGCGAGTTGCTCACTCACCACGAAGCCGCCGCCCACGGAGTAATACACCCGCCGCGTGAGTTCGGCGCCCTGCGCATCGAAGGCGGTGAAACGCAGACCGTTGGCGTGCAGCGGCAGGGGCTGCATGGCGTAGAAAACGATGTCGCGCGCGGGGTCGAAATCAAGAGTCGGCCCACCGGGAAGCGCGAGCCGGTGTTGCGCGTGCAGCGCCGCGATTTTGTGCGGCACCGCATCGACATCGACCGTATCGGGCGCTTCGCCCATCAGGCCGAGCATCACTGCGGTGTCGCTGCCATGCCCCTTGCCGGTGGCGCCGAGTGAGCCATGCAGCGCGCAGATCACGCGCGCGGTGCGTTCAAGCAGACCCGCCTGCCGCAGATGCTCGACGAACAAGTGCGCCGCCCGCATCGGCCCCACGGTGTGCGAGCTGCTGGGGCCGATGCCCACCTTGAACAGATCGAACACCGAGACGGCCATGGCGCCTGCTCAGTTCAGGACTGCGCCGCGCAGGCCGCGATGAGATCGGCGGCGAAGGCATCGACCGATTCCGGCGTGGTGTCCCAGGCGCACATCAGGCGGCAGCCACCGTCGGCGATGAATTCATAGAAACGCCAGCCCTGGCCGTGCAGGGTGTCGATGACGGCCCGGGGCAGATGGGCGAACACCGCGTTGGCCTCGGGCGGATGCATCACCCGCACACCCGGCGTGGCGTGGATGGCCGCGTACAGGCGTTGGGCCATGGCGTTGGCATGGCGCGCATGACGCAGCCAGTTGTCGTTTTCCAGCATGCCCAGCCAGGGTGCGGAAATGAAGCGCATTTTCGAGGCGAGTTGTCCGGCCTGCTTCACCCGCCAGGCGAAATCGGCCGACAGTTCGCGGTCGAAAAACACCACGGCCTCGCCCACGGGCAGGCCGTTCTTGGTGCCGCCGAAGCACAGCACATCCACACCGGCGCGCCAGGTGATGTCGCTCGGATGGCAGCCCAGCGTGGCCACGGCGTTGGCGAATCGCGCGCCGTCCATATGCAGCTTGAGATGGTGGCGCTTGGCCATGGCGGCGATGGCGCGCACTTCCTCAACGCTGTAGACGGTGCCGAGTTCGGTGGCCTGCGTAATGGAGACAACCTTGGGCTTGGGAAAGTGGATATCGCTGCGCTTGGTGACCAGCGCATCGATGGCATCTGGCGTGAGCTTTCCCCGCCGCGCCTGCGCGCTTTCGGATTCGGTGATGAGTAGCTTGGAGCCACCGGAGAAGAACTCCGGGCAGCCGCACTCGTCGGTTTCGATATGCGCCACCGGGGTGCAGATCACCGAGTGATAGCTCTGGCACATGGCCGCCAGCGCCAGCGAATTGGCCGCCGTGCCGTTGAACACGAAATACACATCGCAGTCGGTCTGGAACAGCTCGCGCAGCCGGTCGGAGACCCGGTGCGTCCAGCCGTCGTCGCCATAGGCCGGCTGATGGCCCGAGGCATTGGCCTGCAGCAGCCAGTGCAGGGCCTCGGGGCAGATGCCGGCGTAGTTGTCGCTGGCGAAATGTTGTCGGAGTTCAGGGGGGTGCATGGTGCGGTGTTTGATTGGATTTTTTATTCAACGTAGTCGCTGATGGGCAGGCAGGCGCATTGCAGATTGCGGTCGCCCCAGGCGTTGTCCACCCGACCCACGGGCGGCCAGTATTTGCTTGCTTTGAGCGCCGGTGTGGGAAAGGCGGCGTCTTCACGGCTGTGGGCATGGGGCCAGTCCGCGCCCAGCACGCTGGCCGCGGTGTGCGGAGCAGCCTTGAGTGGATTGTCCTCGCGCGGCCATTCCCCTTTTTCCACCCGGGCGATCTCGGCGCG
>JAFGXB010000120.1 GCA_016936875.1 Burkholderiaceae bacterium
AAGGGCGCGAGCACCCGCGCGGTGCGCACCGCTGAGCGCAGGACGATCAGCAGCAATGCAGCGATGGCCGCGATGCCAGCGAGCGAGAGTCCGGCCGCCGTGCGCAGATAGCCGTCATATAAGCCGGTGC
This sequence comes from Burkholderiaceae bacterium, assembly GCA_016936875.1. Taxonomy (GTDB): domain Bacteria; phylum Pseudomonadota; class Gammaproteobacteria; order Burkholderiales; family Burkholderiaceae_C; genus Thiomonas. The sequence goes on from JAFGXB010000120.1 coordinate 131, forward strand.
TCGCCGTGCCCAAGTTGATGACCTGCGCGCCACTGCCCTTCAGCGCCGCCTGCACGCGGGCGTCGTCCATGCTGGCATGGGGCGGCGCACGCAGCGGCAGCAAGGCGGTATATGCCCCTGATGCCTGGTGCAGCAGCATGCCGTCGAGTGCCAGGGCAAATGAGGTGTGCGCCAGGTCGGCGCGAGTAAGCAGTGGCAGATGGCGCGCAGCCTCGACATCACGCCGGAGGGGCGCAAGGGCGGCGGGCTTGACCGGCAGGCCTTGCAGCGCCGCATCGAGACGGGTTTGCAGAACGGCAGGGTTGGGCAGCGCCGACTGGCGGGCGCGTTGCGTGGCCAGGCTGGGCAGATAGCGCGCCGGGCTGTCATAACCGGCAATCACGCCTTGCTGCTGGAGAGTCTGTAACCGGGGTGCGATATTTTCGGCGGCGGCGAGCGCAGCTTCCAGGCTGGGCGCATGAACGGTCACCAGATCGACTGCGTCTGGCGCGCCCAGTTGCTCGCGCAGCTGGGCGTTGAGCGCCAGGGCCTGCGGACTGATGGGGCTGAGCGCGGAGAGTTGGGTATTCCAGATGGCATGGCGATGTACGGTCACGACGGCGATCGCGCCAAGCGCGAGCAGGGCAACCAGCCAGCGCAGGCGGCGCAGGCGTGCAACCAGCCGTTTGAGGTGCTGCCCGGTGCGGCTGAGGTCGCGCACGACGAAACCGACGGGCAGGAGTTGCGGCAGCACGAAGCGTGTGACCAGCGCCGCAGCCACCAGTCCCGCAATGGAGTAAGCACCGAGCTGCGCAAGGCCGGGAAAGTCGGACAGCAGCAAGGTGGAGAAACCGACCACAGAAGTCAGCATGCCCAGGCGAATGGTGGGCCAGAAGCGGTGCAACCAGTCGGTGCGCGCTGCATACGATGCGGTGCCCGCCGCATCCGCGCGGCCGGACTGGACGAACAGATAGATGGAATAGTCCACCGCCTCGCCAATCAGGGTGGTGCCAAAGCCGAGGGTGATGCCCTGCACCACGCCAAAACCCAGGCTGGCGGCGGTGATGCCCGCGAACACGCCGGACAGCACCGGCAGCAGCCCGAGCAGCAGTACCGGAAACGAGCGATAGACCAGCAGCAGCAGGCCGACGATAAGCACCCCGCCGAGCAGAGACACGCGTTCGACCGCGCCCTTGATGGTCGCGCGCGCCTGCACCGCAAACACCGCCGTGCCGCTGATGACCAGGGTGGCGTTGCGCGCTGCGGCTTGTCTCGTCGCAGTGTGTTCCTGCAACTCGACCTTCCGTTGCACGGTGACGAAGGCGGCGCGTACCGCGGCGATGGCGGCCTGCTGGCCATCTGTATCGGTGCCTGCCGCGCGGGTTTGCAGCAGCAGCACGGCGCGGGGCATATTGGCTGCGGCCCAGACGCCATCCTCCTTGTGCGGCTGCGCCCCTGCGGCCATGCTGCTGAGCAATTGCAGCAGGGTGCCTGTGGGGTCGGCGGGGAACAGGGACTTGAGGCTGCCGCCCATGGGCGAGGCGAGCTGGTCGATGCTGGCAGCAATGGCCTGGTGCAGGCCGGACGCGGAGAAGGTCAGTGGCGTCGTGTCTGGGCTGAGCAGGTAGCGGTACTTGAGCAGCAGCGCTTCGTCGGGGCGCGCATCAACCGGCTCACCATTGTTGACCGAGGCAAACGCCGCTTGCTGGCGGAGCTGTGCCGCCAGCGCGCGCGACAAGACGGCGCGGGTGCGCGCGTCACTGCCGTCGATGCCCACCAGAAGGAGGCGTGAGATCAGGCCGTCGCGCAGCTGATCGACCAGCACCTGCTCCTGCGCCGTGGGCTTGCTCGGCAGGAAGGCCGACATGTCGGCGGTGTAGCGGCTGTGCAGGATGACGGCCGCACAGACGGCGAGCGTGGCCAGCCAGAGCAGCACTGGGGTGAAGCGGCGCTGCATCATCCGCGCGCGATCCAGACCGGGTCAGCGGCCTCGGTGCTCATTGCAACGGCAGTTCGTGGATGGTCATCAGCGAACTGTCGCCGTCGGCCTGCTGCACGGCGATGGTCTGCACCCGGCCCTGCCTGCCGCCAATCTCGATTTGGCGCACGCGCGCACGCGCCTTGGCGTCCACCGGCGTCAGAGTCAGTTCCCACTTGGCGGCGTTGCCTTTGAGTGTGGCGGTGTAGTCGCGCTGCAAGGTCTTGCGGTCGCCATTGAGGGTGGCGCGAATGCTGTTGATCAGCACGGCGACGTCGGGATGATCGCGCAGATCGAACTGGTGACTGCGCCCGTCCATCTCGAAGGTCACCTGGTTGGCCTGCAGGATCAGGGTTTGCTGCTTGGGCTTGAGGGTGCGCATTTCGAGGAAGTCGGGTGCGACAAAGCGCAGTTCGCCGGACGACTCGATGGGCGCGTCCAGCATCGCCAGGGTCTTGGTCTCGACGAAGCTGGCACGGTTTGCCGGATGGCTGGCCAGCGTCTGCATCAGGGTGTCGAGAGTCCAGGCGGCCGCCTGGGACAGCGTAGGAATCAGGAGGGCGCAACCTGTCAGCAGGGCGCGCAGCACGAATCGGCGGGAGGAGTGTGTCATGGCTCTGCGGGGCCTGCCGCTTCAGCTTCGGGGCCCTTCCAGAAATCAAAGAAATTGAACCAGTTGTAGGGGGCGTCGGCGCAACGCGCTTCGAGGTGTTTCACGTAGTCCGCCAACGCGGCGTCAATGGCGGCGGCGCGATCAGCACGGCGGACACTGGTGAAATCAGCAAGGCGCTCGAAATGCACGTCATAACGGT
>JAFGXB010000121.1 GCA_016936875.1 Burkholderiaceae bacterium
CCACTCCGCGGCGTCGATGGTGCCTTTTTCCAGCGAGGGGTAAATGTCTCCGCCGGGAATGTTCTGCGGCACCACGCCGATGCGCTCGATCACCTTGCCGGCGAAGCCGCCGATGCGCATTTTCAGGCCTTTCATATCGGCCAGGCTCTTGATGGGCTTGCGGAACCAGCCCCCCATCTGCGCGCCGGTATTGCCACAAGGGAAGTTGACGATGTTGTACTGGCTGTAGAACTCGCGCATCAGCTTGAGACCATTGCCCTGGAACATCCAGGCTGTCATCTGGCGCGAGTTGAAGCCGAAGGGCACCGTGCCGCCCAGCGCGAAGGTCGGGTCTTTGCCGAAGAAGTAGTACGGCGCGGTGTGGCAGCACTCCACGGTGCCTTGCTGCACGGCATCGACCACGCCAAAGGCGGGCACCAGTTCACCAGCGGCGTGCACCGAGATTTCAAACTTCCCGTTGGTCAGTTCCTTGACCTTCTGTGCGAACACATTGGCGGCGCCGTAAATCGTGTCGAGCGAATTGGGGAAGCTGGAGGCCAGGCGCCAGCGCACGGTCTGCTGGGCCATGACGGCCGGGGCGGTGCCGGCTGCGAGGATGCCGGCAAGGCCGGCGTGTTTGACAAAGGAGCGACGTTCCATGGAGTCTCCGAAAGGGGAAAAAGGAAAGATCGGGATGTGATTTCTGGTGCAGTACGACACTGCTGGCCCGATGCACGGATCGTAACTTGTGTAACAGCTCGCATCTTTACGGGTAAGCGCGCAGGATTGCAGCCTTCAGCGTGAAGCTGCTTTGCGCGAAATCCACCCATTTGTCGTCGCCTGAAATAACAAAGCCGCCCGAAGGCGGCTTCACAGCGCGGTGCAAAACTGGCCGAGAGCCTGACGCGGTCAGCCCGCGCCGCCCACAGTCATGCCGTCAATCAGGATGGAGCCGGTGGTCTTGCTGCCATAGGTGTGGGTATCGGCCCCCACGGCCACAACCTGCCGCAGCATGTCGCGCAGATTGCCGGCAATGGTGATCTCCTGGACGGGATAGCGAATTTTTCCGCCCTCCACCCAGAAGCCCATGACTCCGCGCGAATAGTCGCCGGTGACGTAGTTCACGCCGTGCCCCATGAGTTCGATGACGAACAGGCCCGTGTCGAGTTTGCGCAGCATGGCCCGCAGGTCGTCCTTCGGGTTGGTCAGGCGGCTCGTGAGCAGCAGGTTGTGCGCCCCACCGGCGTTGCCCGTGGTCTGCAGGCCCAGCTTGCGCGCGGAATAGGTGCCGAGCAAATAACCCTGCACCACGCCGCCGTCCACCAGGGCGCGCTTGTGCGTGGTGACGCCTTCGCTGTCAAACGGGGAGCTGCCGCGTCGCTTGGGCAGATTGGGGTCTTCGATCAGGTCGATGTGATCGGCCCAAACCTGCTGGCCCAGACTGTCTTGCAGGAAAGACGATTTGCGATAGAGCGCACCCCCGCTGATGGCGTGGGTGAAGCTGCCGATCAGCCCGGAGGCCAGCGGCGACTCGAACAACACCGGACATTTGCGCGTGGAGAGCTTGCGTGCCTTCAGGCGAGACAGCGCGCGCTCGGCCGCGTAGCGACCGACGGCCTCGGGCGCAGCCAGATCGGCAGGATCGCATACCGCGGTCCACCAGTAATCGCGCTGCATGTCGTCGCCACGGCCCGCAATCGGCGCGCACGACACGCTGTGCGATGAGGTGGCATAACCGTCACAGAACCCGCGGCTGTTGGCGAGGACGAAATGCGACTCCTGCGCCGAAACGCTCGCGCCTTCGCTGTTCTGGATGCGCGGATCGACGGCGAATGCCGCCTTCTCGGCCCGCAGGGCAATCTTCGCCGCGGCCTGCGGCGTCAGATCCCAGGGGTGATACAGATCGAGCGCGGCGGCGTCCTTGCCAATCGCCAGTTGCTCGGCCTCGGGCAGGCCGGCGCAGTCGTCTTCGGCCGTGTAGCGGGCAATGTCGAAGGCGGCTTTTGCCGTGCGCGCAATGGCCTCTGCGGAAAAGTCGGAGGTGCTGGCATGGCCGCGTCGCTGGCCGTCAAACACGCTGATGGACAGGCTTTTGTCGCGGTTGTGCTCCACGTTTTCAATCTGGCCGCTGCGCACCCCGACCGACATGCCCTGCCCTTCGGACACCTCGATCTGCGCGTCGGTGGCGCCGACCTTGCGCGCCTGTTGGAGCGCCTGTTGGGCGAGGTCTTGAAACTGCGATTTGCTGTAGGCGAAACGTCCCACGATATGGAATTCCTTGTGGCGGCGCCGCATGCTGCCCGGGATGGGCAGGCGGCCAAGCGCGGATGAAGTCAGGGGATAATAAGACCCATGAAATTCCCGCATCGCCCAATCGACAACGCTGACGAGCTGCCGGACGACCGGCCGCCCAGCAAAAGCCAGGTCAAGCGCGACATGCTCGCGCTGCAGGAACTCGGCGAGCAGCTGATTGACCTGCCCGCGCACACCATCCGGCAGGCCGATCTGCCCGATGCGCTGCGCGACGCCGTGCTGGAGGCGCAGCGCATCACCGCGCACGGCGGACGCAAACGCCAGACGCTGTACGTTGGCAAGCTCATGCGCTCGGCAGACGCCGACGCGGTGCGCGCCATTCTTGCCGCCGCCACCCAGGACGACCGCGCCAGCGTGGCGCGCATGCACGCGCTGGAACGCTGGCGCAGCGCCCTGGTCGCCGACGACAAGGCGCAGACCGAATTCCTCAACAAATATCCGAGCACCGACGCGCAGCAGCTGCGCCAGCTCGTGCGCGGCGCACGCGCCGAGGTGGGCGTGGACAAACCGCCGCGCCTGACGCGCCAGCTCTTTCAATTCGTCAAGGCGACCATCGCCGCCCACGACACTCCCAGCCATCCCGCAGACGATGAACCTCTCCCCAGTTTCTGAAACATCCGCCGCCGATCCGGTCCGTATCGGCCTCGTGTCCATCAGCGACCGCGCCAGCAGTGGCATCTATGAAGACAAGGGCCTGCCCGCGCTGCGTGACTGGCTGGGCCGTGCACTGCGCAATCCGGCGACTTACGCCGAACGTCTCATCGCAGACGACCGCGCCAGCATTGCCGCCACATTGCGTGAACTGGTGGACGCAGCGCACTGCGATCTGGTGCTCACCACAGGCGGCACCGGCCCCGCACCGCGCGACGTCACCCCAGAAGCCACGCTGGACGTGGCCGACAAGGAAATGCCGGGCTTTGGCGAGCAGATGCGCCGCATCAGTCTGCACTTTGTGCCGACCGCCATCCTGTCGCGGCAGACCGCGGTCATCCGCGCGAAAACGCTGATCATCAATCTGCCGGGACAACCCAAGTCGATTGCCGAAACCCTGGAAGGGGTGCGCGATGCCGCGGGCCACAACGTGGTGCCCGGGCTGTTCGCCGCGGTGCCGTATTGCATCGATCTGATCGGCGGGCCGTACCTGGAAACCGACCCCGCCGTGTGCGTGGCGTTCCGCCCCAAGTCGGCGCAGCGACCACCTCGCCCGAGCCGCTGACACCTGCCGACTGATGTGGGAAATCCCACGCGTAGCCCGTTCGCGTTATGCTCAAAATGCACAACGACAGGAGACTTTCCATGCACACCCTGAAAAAATCCACTCTCACCTTGAGCGCCCTGGCGCTGGCCGCAGCCTGCGCCAGCACCAGCGCGCAGGCTGAAACGCTCACCGTCTTCGCCGCAGGCACGCTGGGCAAAACCTTCACCACCCTGGCGCGTGGTTTTGAAAAGCTGCACCCCGGCGTGACGGTGCAGCCGCAGTTTGGCGGCAGCGTGAAAATGGTCAAGCAGGTCACCGTGCTGCACCAGCCCGCTGACGTGGTGGCCGTGGCCGATTACTCGGTCATTTCCAAATACATGCTCAAGGGCGATGAAGGCGGCAAGCCCACGGCGGACTGGTCGATCGGCTTTCTGGGCAATGCCATCACCTTCATCTACACCCCCAAGAGCAAAGGCGCCAAGGAGATCAACGCCGACAACTGGTGGAAGATTCTGTCCGAACCAGGCGTGCAAATTGGGCGCTCCAATCCGGACACAGATCCTTCTGGCTACCAGACCCTGCAGATGCTCGATCTGGCCAGCCGGTATTACAAACAGCCGGATCTGGAGGCCAAGGTGCTGGCCAATTCCCCCATGAGCAATATGCGCGATACCGAGACCGACCTGATTTCGGCGCTGCAGCTCGGACAGATCGACTATCTCGCCATCTACCGCTCGGACGCGGTGCAGCATCACATGGAGTCCATCAATCTGCCGCCGCAGATCAACCTCAGCGATCCGAGGTTCGACGCCGACTACGCCAAAGCCACGGCCAAGACCAAGAACGGCGAGCTGTCTGGCCGTCCCATCCTTTACGCCGTCACCATTCCCACCACGGCCCCGCATCCCAAGCTGGCGCAGGAATTCATCGCCTACCTGCTCGGGCCCGAGGGCCAAAAGGTGATTGCGGCCAACGGTTTCATCCCGCTCAAGCAGCCCTACGCCATGCACCGCGACCAGGTGCCGCCCAAGCTGCGCAGCATGACGGTTGCCTGGCCGCAATGAACCCGCAACGCCCCTGGGCGCAGCGCAGAGATAGCTAACAAATCCGCCATGCTGCATCAACATGCGCGCAGCCCGATGTTCTGGGTGTTCTGGCTGATTGGCGCCACGCTGCTGGCGTTCATTGCCCTGCCATTGCTGGCGCTGCTGCTGCACCCCACCCTGGACGATCTGCGGCAGGTCGCCGCCATGGCCGATGTGCGCAGCGCCATCGGCCTGAGCCTGGGAGCGGCACTGTTCAGCACGGCGCTGGCCGCCCTGTTCGCCGTGCCGCTGGCCTATGTGCTGGCGCGGCAGCAGTTCCGCGGAAAAAGCGTGGTGGAGGCGCTGGTTGATCTGCCGCTCACCATTCCGCACACCATTGCGGGCATCGCCCTGCTGCTGGTGTTCAGCCGCAACGGTTGGCTGGGCGCGCCGCTGGCGCACATCGGCCTGGAGTTCTGGGGCACGTTTGCCGGCATCGTGCTGGCAATGAGTTATGTCGGCCTGCCCTACGCCGTGAATGCCGCGCGCGGCGGTTTCGAGGCGGTGGATCTGCAGATCGAGCGGGCCGCCCGCATTCAGGGCGCGGCCCCGTGGGAGGTGTTCCGGCGCATCACCCTGCCGTTGGCACGCCACGGCATCGGCACCGGGCTGACGTTGTGCTTCGCCCGTGCCATAGGCGAGTTTGCCGCCGTGGTGCTGCTGGCCTATTACCCGATGACTGCGCCCATCCGCATCTACGACTTGTTTCTGCAGTCTGGCCTGCGGCAGTCGGTGGCGGCGTCGGTGCTGTTCCTGCTGGTGGTGATGGCGCTGTTCTGGGGACTGCGGCTGCTGACTTCTGCGCGCAGGCCACGCAACGGCAAGGACGCGCAAACCGCATGGCTGCGTTGACCCGACAGGCCGCCGTAGCCACCCGCGCCAAGGCAGCGCAAGACGCGCCTTCCTCTGGCGCGCTGCGGCTGGACGGGCTGCAATGGGGCGTCGGCGCATGGCAGTCCGCTGCGGCCAATCTGCAGGTGCCTGCCGGGCAGACCCTGGTGCTATTGGGACATAACGGCGCGGGCAAAAGCGCCTTGCTCGACACCCTCGCCGGCTTTTTGCCCGCGCGGGACGGACGGGTGCAACTGGGCGGGCGCGACCTCACCGCGTTGCCACCGGAAGTGCGCCGCATCGGCTATATGTTCCAGCGCGACGCCCTGTTTCCGCACTGGACCATCGAGCGCAATCTGCGGTTTGGCCGTGGCGCACAGGCCAACCTCGACACCCTGCTCGATGCGCTCGAACTCCGCCCGTGGTTGCGCCACTACCCGCAGCAACTCAGCGGCGGCCAGCGTCAGCGGGTGGCACTGGCGCGGGCGCTGGTTGGATCACCCGACCTGCTGTTGCTCGACGAGCCGCTCTCGGCCATCGACCCCGAGGCCCGCCCCGCCCTGCGCCGGATTTTGGCTGCACTGCTGCGTGAGCGCGCCATCACCACCGTGCTGGTGACGCACGACCCCGGCGACGCCCGCCTGCTGGGCGATCTCGTGGGGGTGCTCGACCGCGGCAGGCTGCTGCAAACCGCAGCGCCGCAGCAGGTGTTCGAGCGCCCGGCGGATTTGCGTACCGCCCGGCTGGTGGGCGTGGACAATCTGTGGCCCTTGCAAGTGCTGGCTCCCGCCAGCGGCACGCCGCCAAACGCGATCCTCCTCGGCGTGGACGGACAGCCTGTGCTGAACTGGCACGGCACCCTTCCCGCCGGAATGGAAGCACAACAGGGAGACCGCCTCATCCTGGCTGTTCGCGCCGAATTGATCCACCCCTGCCCGGCGTCAACTGCGCCGCAAGGCCACCCCAACCCGAATGACATCACCCTGGCCGCCCGCCTGATTGACGCCCGTTGCGAAGGCCCGCTGTGGCGGCTGCTCTGCGCGCTGCCCTGCGGACTGGCGGTGGATGCCTTTGCCTTGCCCGCGCTGTGGCGGGAGCTGAACTTGCAAACGGCAGAGGCCGTGCACCTGCGTGTGCGCCAGCAGGATCTGCATGTGCTGCCTGCTTCTGCTGAATGAGGACAGTCAGCCCGCCGCAGCGGCGGATGACGGCGCCAGACACACCCGGTTGCGTCCAAGCCGCTTGGCTTGAAGCAGCGCCTGGTCTGCGGCGCGGATCATGCTGGCGGCGTCTGCAAAGCTGGCCGCCCCCACCGCCACGCCCACGCTCACCGACAGGGGCGGCAGGTCAGGCTGCGGCGCGGCGATGGCCGCACGGATGCGCTCGGCAATGCGCAGCGCGGCATCCTCCGAGGTCTGCGGGCAGAGCATCATGAATTCCTCTCCACCAACGCGGGCGACAAAGTCCATGCCGCGCGATTGCTGGCGCAGCACACGCCCCACGGCACGCAGCGCCTGGTCGCCAATATCGTGCCCCAGCCGGTCATTGATGATCTTGAATTCGTCCAGATCGAACATCAGGCACGACAGCGCCTGTCCCTCGCTCACCGCCTGCGCAAAGATGGGCGGCAGAAAGGCGTCGAGCGCGCGCCGGTTGCCCAGGCCGGTCAACTCGTCGGTGCCCGCGGCCTGCAGCAGTTCGGCATTGCGCTGCTCCAGCGTGCGCTGGGCGCGCTGGCTGTGGCTGCGCTCGGCCTCGGCGGCCGCCAGCACCCGCGTGGCGCGCGCTCCGGTCTGGATTTTGGCGAGCAGCATCTGCGGCAAGACCGGGGACGAAAGCACATCGTTGGCCCCGGCGTCGAGCGCGCTCAGCACACTGTGCTGATCCATGCCGCGCGACAACGCCAGCAAGTAGATTCGCGGACCGTGCGCAAGCCGCAGATTGCGGCAAAGCGCGGCCATCTCGCTGCCATCTGCCCAGTCGAGCACGATCACGCGCGGCCCCTGGATGAGCACAATCTCGGTCGCCGCTGCGGGCGTTACCGCCTCCACCGCAGCGTGCCCGGCAGACTGCAACGCCTGCCGCAGGCCTGCACGCAAGTCGGCATTTTGTGACACCACCAGCACCTGCTCAGCCACCGGGTCGACCAGCAGCGGCGGGGTGGCCAGGGCGCGGCGCAGGCGGTCGAATTCGGCATCGACTTCCTTCTGCTCAAGCCGCATGTCGAACACGGAGGCCATGCTCGCCATGTCTTGCGCCGCGCTGGCAAGCACGCCCTGCAGATCGGCCTCGCTCAATTCGAGATGTTCGGCCAGACGACGCATCAGATCGGCGTCTGGCGCAACGTCGTCGGGGCGCAGTTGCAGGCTGCGGCTGAGCGCCACGCATTCGGCGAGTTGCGCCTCGCGGTCGACGCCGGGCGTTGCGGGCAGCGGGCGAAACCGCACCGCTTGCGCCAGCACCGCCGGAAAACCCCAATGCGCCAACAAAACCGCGCTGGCATCGCCGTGGTCAAAGCCATAGCGCGCCTGTTGTTCCGCGTGCAAGTCAGACGCAGGTCCTTGCGCTCCAGCCAACACGCTTTGCGCGCCCAGGCTCACCGCCATGGCGAGCTGGCCCACGTCGGCCAGCAGCCCCAGGCTGAACGCCTCGGCGCTGGGCATTTTGCCCACGCGCTGCGACAGGTGCTGGAACACCAGCCCGCGTTGAATGGAGGTCATCCAGTACCGCCGCAGATCAAATCCCTCGACCGTGGCGGACTTGCTCGCCTGCATCAGCGACATGGCAATGGCGAGCCGCGCCAACCCGCCGGTGCCGATGCGCAGCACCGCTTCCTCGATGGCCACCGCCGGGCGCATGCCGGCGAAGATGGCGGAATTGGCGAGCTGGATCATGCGCGCCACCAGTGCCGGGTCTTTGCGGGCAATGTTGGCAATATCGCGCATGCCCAGATCGCGGCGATCGAGTGCGCGCATGAGTTCCAGCGCCACGGCGCTGGGCGAGGGCAGCGGACGCTCCGCCGAAGTCAGGGTCTGCAGAATTGAGGCGTCAGGAAGCGTGGGAGCGGGCATGGGAGCTTGTTATTTTGGAATGTCAAGTATGTTAATGACTTGACATCGCATCGTCCCTCACGGAAACGCACAAGCGCCCTCGAATACCCCCCGGTGTTGCGCCGAAGAAGCAACACCTAGTCCATCAGCGATTGACCGCCTGCATACCGGCCTCCGGGTAGCGTTCACCGCTGGCTGCGCCCAGCGGCACGGCCTGGTGAATACGGATGAGGTCGGCAGTGCTCAGCCTGACCCGCAGCGCGCCGACGTTTTCCTCCAGATAGCGGCGGCGCTTGGTGCCAGGAATGGCAATCACGTCGTCGCCCTGCGCCAGCAACCAGGCCAGAGCGAACTGCGCCGGGGTGCAGTTCTTGGCCTCCGCCATCTGCCGCACGGTTTCGGCCAGACGCAAATTTCGCGAAAAAGCCTCGGGCTGGAAGCGCGGCGAGCGGCGGCGCCAGTCGTCCTCGGGCAGATCGTCCAGCGACTTGATCTGCGAGGTGAGAAAACCGCGCCCCAGCGGGCTGTAGGCGACGAAGGCAATGCCCAGTTCGCGCACGGTGTCGAGCAGCACGCCTTCGGGATCACGCGACCACAGCGAATACTCCGACTGCAACGCAGCAATCGGATGTACCGCATGCGCGCGGCGTAGGGTTGCGGGCGCCGCCTCGGACAATCCGAGGTAACGCACCTTGCCCGCGCGCACCAGATCGGCCATGGCGCCCACGGTGTCCTCGATGGGCACGTTCGGGTCCACACGGTGCTGGTAGTACAGGTCGATGACCTCCAGCCCCAGCCGCTTGAGACTGGCCTCGCAACTCTGGCGCACATACTCCGGGCGGCCGTTGACCCCCAGAAATTCGCCGTTGGGGCCGCGCATATTGCCGAATTTGGTGGCCAGAAACACGCTCTCGCGCCGCCCGGCGATGGCGCGACCCACTAACGTTTCGTTACGACCAACGCCATACATGTCGGCAGTATCGAGAAAATTCACTCCGAGATCGAGCGCGCGGTGAATGGTGGCGACAGATTCCGTGTCATCGCCCTGCCCGTAAAACTCGGACATCCCCATGCATCCCAGTCCAAGGGCCGAAACATCTGGCCCGTCCACTCCCAATTGTCGGTACTGCATTGCTGCTCCTCCTGGCAAATTCCGCGCATCAGCGTTTGGAAAAGCCTATCGGTTCGCCCGCCCCCGCGCTGTTACCGTGGGTAAACCGGAAAAAGTTCACACGCAACGCCGTTTCCTGCCGCTTCAGTCCAATTTCGCAACGAGATCGCTTTCTAAAATTCATCCATCGCCAGCACACCCCAAACGACCCCCTCATGCCCTCCACGCCGCCGCAAGACAATCTCGCCGACATGTTCGAGCTGGCTCCCGTGTCGCTGTGGGTGGAAGACTTCAGCGCGCTGCGTCAACTGTTCATGCAGTGGCGCAGCGCGGGCGTCACCGATCTGCGCGCCTGGCTGAAGGAAGACCCCCGGCGCGTCGGCGAGTGCTCCGCCCGCATCCAGGTGCTGCAGGTCAACCGGCGCACCCTGGAACTCTTTGAGGCCCGCGATCTGGCGCATCTGGTGGCCAACCTTGACCGCGTGTTCCGCGACGACATGCATGACCAGCATCTGGCAGAACTGCTCCAGCTGTGGGAAGGGGCAACCCGCTACAGCAGCCAGACCGTCAACTACACCCTGAACGGTCGGCGGCTGGACATTCAGCTCAACGCACATGTCCTGCCCGGGCACGAGAACAGCTGGGACCGCGTGCTGTTCTCCATCGAAGACCTCACCGAGCGCCTGCGCGCGGAACGGCGGCTTCACGCCAGCGAGCAATACGCCCGCGGACTTTTTGAGCATTCGCCCGTCTCGCTCTGGGTCGAAGACTTCAGCGCAGTGCGCAAGCTGCTCGGCATGCTGCGCGAGCAGGGCATCACGGACTTCTCCACCTTCCTGCGGGTGCACCCCGAATTCATCGACCGCTGCATGCAGGAAATCCGCGTGCTCGACGTCAACCAGCAAACCCTGCAAATGGTGGGCGCCAGCGACAAGACGCACCTGCTGCGCAATCTGCAGCATGTGTTCCGCGACGACATGCGGGCGCATTTCGCCGACCAGCTCATCGACCTGTGGAACGGCAAGCTCACGCAGCAGCGCGAAGTCATCAACTACAGCCTGGACGGCCGCCCCATCAATGCCCACATGCAATTCGCCGTCATGCCTGGACGGGAAGACGACTGGGCCATGGTGCTGGTCTCGCTCACCGACATCACCGCACGCAAAAAGGCCGAGGCCTATCTTGAATACCTGGGCAACCACGACGTGCTCACCGGCCTGCGCAACCGCACCTTCTTCGCCGATGAAATCAACCGCCTGGAACGCAAAGAGGTCTGGCCGGTCAGCGTCATCATGCTCGACCTCAATGGTCTGAAGTTCGTGAACGACGAACTCGGCCACGCGGCGGGAGACGCCCTGCTGCGTCGCGCCGGCGAAGTGCTGTGCAAGGCGGTGGACAAGCCGCAGGTCGCCGCGCGCATCGGCGGCGATGAATTCGTTCTGCTCCTGCCCGACACCGACGCCAGCGCAGCCCGCGCATTGAGCCAGCGTCTGCACGAACTCATCGACCTGAACAACCAGTTCCATCAGGCCCCGCGCCTGAGCTTTTCCGTGGGCGCCGCCACCTGCATGGCGGGCGAACGCCTGGAAGCCGCAGTCAACCGCGCCGATCAGCAGATGTACGCCAACAAACGCGCGTATTACGAACAGGCCGAAATCGACCGGCGGCTGAGTTAGCCCCAATGCCGAGGTTGATATGTGGCGCACCTGGATCCGCGTCGGCGTTCTTGCGAGCGCGTGCGCGGATCCAGGTGCGCCAAAAAAAAGCGCCCGGATGGGCGCTTTTCATGCCGATACAGGCAGAAGCCAAAGCTTGCCTGAGAGCAACAATTACTGCACGGCCAGCACGCTCTTCTTGCCGTCCTTGCCGAACTCGGAGATGGTGATGGTGGCATCCACCAGTTCGCCGGTCTTGGTGAAGTGGATGTTTTTCTTGGTCACGCCGTTGTAGTCGACATTGGCGATGAAGGGCAGATACTTCTTGGGGTCAACCGAGTTGGCCTTCATCATGGCGTGCGCCAGAACCATGGTGCCGTCATACGAGTACGGGGAATAAAGTTGGAAAGCATTGGCGCCAAACTCGGCGTCATAGCGCTTCTTCCAGGCCTCGCCGCCCGGCATTTGACTCAGCGGAGAGCCGCCTTCAGCGCAGATGGTGCCGTCAACGGCCGCACCAGCCAGCTTGCCCAGTTCGGGTGCGCAAATGCCGTCTCCGCCCATCATGGTGGACTTGATGCCAAGCTGGCGCATCTGGCGAACCAGCGGGCCGGCTTGGCTGTACATGCCGCCATAGAAGATCACGTCAGGGTTCGACGCCTTGATTTTGGTCAGAATGGCGGAAAAATCGGTGGCTTTGTCGTTGGTGAACTCGCGATCAACCAGTTTCAAACCATCTTTTTGCGCGGTTTTGGCGAATACGTCGGCAACACCTTGACCATAAGCGGTGCGATCGTCAATCACGGCGATGGTCTTGGCCTTGAGCTTGGTCTTGGCGTAGTCGGCCAGACCCGCGCCGAGCGCATTGTCGTTGGCGATGATGCGGAAGAAGGTCTTGAAGCCTTGCGCCGCGATCTTGGGATCGGTGGACGACGGGGTGATGTCGGGGATGCCCGCGTTGTTGTAGATACGCGAAGCGGGGAAGGTGCAACCGGAGTTCAGGTGACCGACGACGCCGTTGACCTTTTCGTCAACAAACTTCTGCGCCACGGTGGTGGCTTGTTTCGGGTCGGCCTGATCGTCCTGGGCATCGACCTTCCAGACGATCTTCTTGCCACCGATGACGATATTCTGGGCGTTCAGGTCCTTGACGGCCATCTTCACGCCATTGGCGTTGTCCTGACCGAAGCTGGCCTGCGGGCCGGACATCGGAGAAGCGCTGCCGATGGTGACGGTAACGGTCTCTTGCGCGTAAGCGGTGCCAATGGCCATGGATAGGGCCAGCAGCGGCGCGACATATTTAAGTTTCATGAATGAGCCTCCAAAAGGGAAAGACATGTGTTGTGTTGTGAAGTCAGGATCTGTCTGACAGGGCAATACATTAACTGAGTTACAGATTTTTGAAAAGATCGCCTTTACCAACACTAGCAAACAATGTGCCTGACCGCTGTTCGGTTGACAATTTGTGAGAGCTTTTGCAATGACTGCGCCCGGCGAGAACGGGCACGGACGGGCGCACAGCGCCAGCCACGCTTATTGCGGCTTCACCGCGTCGGCCAAAGAGGCGCGGAGTGTCTGTTCGAGAGATTGGAACAAGTTGGCCGCAACTTGCGGGGCCAGCGCGTCGAACTCGGCGCGAATCCGTTCGAGCAATTGTTGCTGCAGGCCCGGCGCGAGATGCGCCCAGAGCCGATCGAGGTCGATGGCTGGTGCGTCCGCCATTTCGCCAGCCAGCGACTGCACCAACTCGGGGCCGCGATACACCGCGTTGGCGTAGGCCGAGGGCTGCGTCTCGAACGGCGCGACAACAATGTGCTCGGCACTTTCATCGTCGGGCTGCAGGCGCTCGGTGAGCACCGGCAGGACGATATGGTTGGGAGGCATGGGCTTCATGATCCGGGCGACAGGATAGTCGGGTCTACGCCGGCAGCGCGGTAGGCGCGCAACCGCTCGCGGGCGGCGGGTTTGTCAGGCGCATTTTCGCCAACGAGTTCAATGACCCGGCCCAGGCCTTCCCAGCCTGGCACCAGGCCGGGCCCGAGGTTGACCAGCGCATCCACCCGCCCCGCCAGACGCAGATCGGGGGCGGTAGAGAGAATGACCGGCGTTTGTGCGGCCAGGGGATCGTCCTGCCAGACGTGGGGAACGAAGCTGCCGGGCTGGAAGGTCCAGAGCAACTGATCGAGCTCGTCGAGAAACGGTTGTGGCGCCGCAACCAAAAGCCGCGCACCGCGCTGGGTTGCGGTGCGCAGCAGCCCGCAGGCGTAGCGCAGCGGGTCGGGCAAGTTCACACGAAATTCAACGGCGCAGGCCATGACGCAGACTGGATGAGGCGGACACGCTCATTTCACTTGCGAGAGCAGGTAATGCACCAGCAAAGGCACCGGGCGACCCGTGGCGCCCTTGTTGGCGCCGCTGTTCCAGGCCGTGCCGGCGATGTCGAGGTGCGCCCAGCGGTAGTCCTTGGCGAAGCGCCAGAGGAAGCAGGCCGCCGTGATGGCGCCGGCCGGGCGTCCGCCGATATTGGCCACATCGGCGAAATTGCTCTTGAGCGCGTCGGCATAGTCCGCCTCCAGCGGCAGGCGCCAGCAGGGGTCGAGCGCGGCGCGACCGGCTTCGAGCAGGGCGTTGGCAAGGGCGTCGTCTTCGGTGAACAAGCCGCTGTTGACCTTGCCCAAGGCGATCACGCAGGCGCCGGTGAGGGTGGCGATGTCCACCACGGATTGCGGCTTGTAGCGCGCCGCGTAGGTCAGCGCGTCACAGAGAATGAGCCGACCTTCGGCATCGGTATTGAGGATTTCGATGGTCTGACCCGACATGCTGGTCACCACATCGCCCGGCTTGACCGCGCCGCCGTCGGGCATGTTCTCCGTGGCGGCGATCAGGCCGACGACGTTGAGCTTGGGCTTGATGCGGGCAATGGCCTCAAACGCGCCGAGCACCGACGCCGCGCCGCACATGTCGAATTTCATCTCGTCCATTTCGGCGCCGGGTTTGAGCGAGATGCCCCCGGTATCGAAAGTCACCCCCTTGCCGACCAGCACATGCGGCGCGTCTTTCTTGCCCGCGCCGTGATACTCCAGCACGATGAACCGGGGCGGCTGCACCGACCCTTGCGCCACGGCGAGGAACGACCCCATGCCGAGTTTTTCCAGCTCCGGGCGGCCGAGCACCTTGCAGCTCAGGTTGTGGAATTTGGCGAGCTTCTTCGCCATATCCCCCAGGTACACCGGCGTGCAGTAATTGGCGGGAAGATTGGCCAGTTCGCGCGCGAGCCGCACCCCGATGGCCACAGATTCCGATTGCTGCAGGGCGGCCTTGGCATGCGTCAGCCCAGCCTCGGCGCCCACGGCGCAGATCTGCACGGCGTCGAGCCGGGGCTGCTCCTTTTCGTCCACTGTGCGCGTGGTGTCGTAGCGGTAAAACACGTCGGAGAACACCGTCGGCGTGAGTTCGGCCAGGGTGTCCAGTCCGTTGACGCACAGCAGATGTGCCTGCGCCACGGGCAGGCTCTTGAGCACACCTGCGGCGAACTGCAGGGCTTTTTTCCAGTCGCGCATTTCCGGCTTGGACGCCAGACCAACCAACAACAAGCGCCGCGCCGCCACGGCGGCAGGACGGTGCAGCAGCAGGGTGCTGCCGGGTTTGGCCTTGAAATCGCCATCGACCGCGAGTTGCGCAATCAGATCGTCCAGCGCATCGGCATCGGCCAGACCACTCACGCCGCGCCCCTCCGGAACGAACACGACCAACACGTCGGTTTTGGTCTGAAGCGGCTTTTTAACGGCAGATATACTGAATTTCATGTCCAGGGTTCCATGGTGTATGTGGATTGCATTATTCCATCGCCCTGCGCTCCGTGCCCACCCCCGCGGCCCGCTCCCGCCAATCGCCCACGCCGCCAGTTTTTCCGCATGCTTCTCGATCTCACCCTGCGCCGCGAAATGAGCCGCAACTTCAGCGGCGCCTTCACCGTGCTGTTCACCGTGGTCATCACCCTGATGCTCATCCGCATTCTGGGGCAGGCCTCCGACGGCCAGGCCAGCCCGCAGGATGTGTTCCTGCTCATCGGCCTCACAGCGCTGAGCTATCTGCAGATCGTCATCACCCTGTCGCTGTTTCTGGCCGTGTTGCTCACTTTCACGCGGCTGTGGCTCGACTCGGAAATGACCATCTGGCGCACCACGGGCGTCGGACGGCTGCGGTTGATGGGCAGCGTGCTGCGGTTTTCCTGGCCCATTCTGCTGCTGATCGCCGCGCTCACCTTGTTCGCCTGGCCTTGGGCGAACCAGCAATCCACCGCGCTGCGCATCCGCTTCGAGCAGCGGTCGGACATCTCGCGCGTGGCGCCCGGGCAGTTCCGCGAATCGGCTTCGGGCAAGCGGGTGTTTTTCATCGACAAGGGCGCGCAGGCGGGTGGCGTGGCGCATGACATTTTCATCCGCGACGACACCTCCGGGCAAACGGTGCTGATCACCGCACGCTCGGCGCAGGTGCAGCGCATCAATGGTCAGCCCTTTCTGGTGTTGAGCAAGGGCAACCGCTACGCACACACGCCGGGACAGACCAACTACACCATCACCGCGTTCGATACCCTGGAGATGCGGCTCGATGCCACCAGTGGCCTGAACACGGTGACGGCGGACAAGACCGGGCCGGTGAACTGGCTGGCTCAGCCCAATCGCAATGTGCCGACCGAGTATCTGTTCAACCCGACAATCCCGAATTGGCTGGGCGAGTTGTCCTGGCGGCTGGGCGTGCCGCTGTCCGCCGCGCTGCTGGCGCTGATGGCGCTGCCGCTGGCCTCGGGCTCGGTGCGCACCGGGCGCGCGGGCAGCCTCATCGCCGCCATTCTGGTGTACCTGATTTACTTCAATCTGCTCAATGTGCTGCAAGGCTGGATCAGCGAAGGGCGCGTGGGCTTCGCCAACGGTTTCCTTCTGGTGCATGGCGGTGCGGCGCTGTTTTTGCTGGCCTTGCTGATGAAGGGCAATGGCTGGCTGCAGCGTCTGTGGCATGGGTTCACCCAACGCGGAGCAAGCGCCTGATGCGCACCGTCCGCCGCTTTCTGCTGCTGCATGTCCTGAGCGCCGTCGGGTTGGTGACGTTCGCATTTCTCTCATTGCTGTTTTTCATCGACATGCTCAACGACTTGAGCAACCTCGGCAAACCGGGCTTCAGCCTCAGCGGCACTCTGCTACATGTGGCCTTGAGCATGCCCAGCCGCGCCTACGAGGTGCTGCCGATTGCCACCCTGGTTGGCGGCGTGTTTGCGCTGTCGTCACTGGCGGCCAGCAGTGAGTTCACCATTCTGCGCATCTCGGGGCTGAGCCCGCGGGCGGCGCTGCTGCTGTTGCTGCAACTCGCCGCCGCACTGGTCATCACCCTGTTTCTGCTGGGTGAGTGGCTCGCGCCTGCGGCTGGCCAGCTCTCCACCCGACTGCAGGCAGGCAGCTCGGGTTTTGGCACGCAACTGGCGTCGGGCATCTGGCTGCGCAATGACTCCGACCGCAGCGGCAACCAGACCGTCAACATCAAGGCGATCAATGCTCAGGGCGATCTCACCGAGGTGCGCATCTACATCCTCAATGCGCAGGCGCAGATCACCGCCGAGCTGCATGCGGTCAGCGGCCAATACGAGGGCGGTGGCGCCTGGATGCTGCACACCGTCACGCGCACCGATCTGCCCTTGCAAACCGGCGCGGCGCTGCGGGTGAGTCAGCTGCCGAGTTATCGCTGGCAAACCTCGCTCTCGCCCAGCGTGCTCGGCGTTCTGTTGTTGTCGCCAGACAAGATGTCAGCCATTGATCTGTGGCGCTACATCCAGCACTTGCGCGCGAATCACCAAGCCGCAGAACGGTTTGAAATTCAGCTCTGGAAAAAACTGTTCTACCCGTTCAGCGCAGTGGTCATGCTCCTGCTGGCACTGCCCTTCGCCTACCTCCATACGCGCTCCAAAGGGGTGAGCGGGAAGGTGCTGGCGGGCATCGTGCTCGGGATTGCGTTCATCCTGC
>JAFGXB010000122.1 GCA_016936875.1 Burkholderiaceae bacterium
CAGCCCCACAGTTCGGCCCCACCACCACGGTGCAGCACACGGTCGCGCAGGATGTCGGCAATGACTTCGCCATCGCCCGCCAGCAGCGCCTTGGTCGAACACATTTCGGCGCAGATCGGCAGCTTGCCTTCGGCCAGGCGGTCGCGTCCAGATTCCTTGAACTGCTCCTCCGAGCCATTCGGCGCCGGGCCGCCCGCGCAGAACGTACATTTATCCATCTTGCCACGCAGGCCGAACTCGCCGTTGGCGGGGAACTGCGGCGCGCCGAACGGGCAGGCATAGGAGCAATAGCCGCAGCCAATGCACACGTCCTTGTCGTGCAGCACCACGCCTTCCGGTGTGCGATAGAAGCAACTCACCGGGCACACCGCCATGCACGGAGCGTCCGAGCAGTGCATGCAGGCGACTGAGATGGACTTCTCGCCGGGCACACCCTCGTTCATCGTCACCACGCGGCGGCGGTTCACGCCCCAGGGCACTTCGTTTTCGTTTTTGCAGGCGGTGACACAACCGTTGCAGTTGATGCAACGCTCAGCGTCGCAGATGAATTTCATACGGGCCATGGTGGTTGTCTCCGTTCAGCGTGGGTACTTCAGACGCGCTCGAGCTGGCACACGGTGGTCTTGCTTTCCTGCATCATGGTTACCGCGTCGTAGCCGTAAGTCGTGGCCGTGTTGACCGCCTCTCCGAGCACGATAGGCGCCGCGCCTTCCGGGTAGTACTGGCGCAGATCCTTGCCCTGCCAGTGCCCGGCGAAGTGGAAGGGAATGAACACGGTGGTGCGATCGACCGCCTCGGTGACCCGCGCACGCACCTTGATGCGGGCACCGGTGGGGGTGCTCACCCACACGTCGTCGCCTTCACGGATATTGCGGTCATTGGCCACTGCCGGGTTGACCTGCACGAAGGCGAACTGCTGCAGCTCGGCCAGCCAGGGGTTGGAGCGGGTTTCGTCGCCGCCGCCTTCGTACTCGACCAGCCGCCCGGAGGTGAGGATGAGCGGAAACTTCTTGACGATGTCGATGTTTTGATCCTGCACGGTCTTGTACAGCGTGGGCAGGCGCCAGAAGGTTTTTTTGTCGTCGTAAGTGGGGTACTTGACCACCATATCGGGTCGCACCGAGAACAAGGGTTCACGGTGCTGCGGAATGGGGTCGGGGAAGTTCCACACCACGGCGCGGGCGCGGGCGTTGCCGAACGGCATGCAGCCGTGGTTTTTCATCGCCACGCGGATGATGCCGCCGGACTGGTCGGTCTTCCAGTTCTTGCCGTCAGCCAGCTTTTTTTCCGCATCGGTCAGCTCATTCCACCAGCCGAGTTTTTTCAGCAGGGTGGAGTCGAACTCGGGATAGCCAGTCTGAATGTCGGCGCCCTTGGAGGCGGAACCATCTGCGGCAAGCAAAGACTGCCCATCGCGCTCCACGCCGAAGTTGGCGCGGAAGTTGCCACCACCTTCCATGACGTTGAGCGAGGTGTCGTACAGATTGGCCGTACCCGGATGCCGCAACTCTGGCGTGCCGTAGCAAGGCCAGGGCAGGCCAAAGTATTCGCCGTCAAGTTTGTAGCCGGTTTCCTTGTCGATACCGCCACGGGCGCGCAAGGTCTTGACGTCGAACACATGCATATTGCGCATGTGCGCCTTCAACCGCTCCGGGCTCTGCCCGGTGTAGCCGATGGTCCAGACGCCGCGGTTGATTTCGCGCAGGATGGACTCGGTTTCCGGCTCCATCATGCCGCCCTTGCCGGGCACCATCTTGTAGTTTTTGACCAGTTCCTTGCCAAAACCGAGCTTGTCCGCCAACTGGAACATGATCATGTGATCGGTGCGCGACTCGAACATCGGCTCGATCACTTTTTCACGCCATTGCAAAGAGCGGTTGGACGCAGTCACCGAACCCGAGGTTTCGAACTGCGTGGTGGCGGGCAGCAGGTAAACCGCGCGCTTCGGGTTGAGTTCGGCGTCGTCCGCGGGCATCGCGGCCATGGCGGCGGTCGCCGAGGGGTACGGGTCAATGACGATCAGCAGATCGAGTTTATTCATGGCCTTTTTCATGTCGAGGCCACGGGTTTGCGAATTGGGCGCATGACCCCAGAAAATATGGGCGCGCAGGTTCGGCCCCTGGTCGATCATGTCGTTCGGCGTGAGCACGCCGTCAATCCAGCGCGACACCGTCATTCCAGGCTTGGTCATCATGCCCGGGGCGTAACGGCCCTTGATCCACTCATAGTCCACGCCCCACACGGCGGCGTAGTGCTTCCAGGCGCCGTCGATCACGCCGTAGTACCCCGGCAGCGAATCCGGGTTGGGGCCCACATCGGTCGCGCCCTGCACGTTGTCATGGCCGCGATAGATATTGGTGCCGCCGCCCGACTTGCCGACGTTGCCCAGCGCCAGTTGCAGGATGCACGAGGCGCGCACGATGGCGTGACCGATGGTGTGCTGAGTCTGCCCCATGCACCAGACGATGGTGCCCGGTTTGTTCTCGTGCAGCATCTTGGCGATGGCAAAGGTGGTGTCGCCATCCACGCCGGAGACTTCCTTCACCGCGTCGGGATTCCACCTCGCCAGCACGTCGTCCTTGACCTTGTCCATGCCCCACACCCGGGCATCCAGATACTGCTGGTCTTCCCAGCCATTCTTGAAGATGTGATACAGAATGCCGAACACCACGGGCACGTCCGTGCCGGAACGCAGTCGTACATGCATGTCCGCCTTGGCCGCCGTGCGGGTGAAGCGCGGATCGACCACAATCACCTTGCAGCCGTTTTCTTTCGCATGTAGCAGGTGGAGCATGGAGACCGGGTGCGCCTCGGCCGCATTTGAGCCGATAAAAAACGCCACCTTGGAATTGGCCAGGTCGTTGTACGAATTGGTCATCGCCCCGTAACCCCAGGTGTTGGCCACGCCAGCCACCGTGGTGGAGTGGCAGATGCGCGCCTGGTGGTCGCAGTTGTTGGTGCCCCAGAGGGACACCCATTTGCGCAGCAAATAGGATTGTTCATTGCTGTGCTTGCTTGACCCGACGACAAACAGCGCGTCCGGGCCACTTTCCTTGCGGATCTCGAGCAGGCGGTCGGTGATGCCCTGCAAGGCCTCATCCCAGGAGATGCGCTGGTACTTGCCATCCACCAGCTTCATGGGGTAGCGCAGGCGGTGATCGCCGCGACCATGATCGCGCAGTGCTGCGCCCTTGGCGCAATGCGCCCCAAGGTTGAGCGGCGACTCGAACACCGGGTTCTGCCGGACCCACACCCCGTTTTCCACCATGGCGTCCGAGGCGCAACCGACCGAGCAGTGCGTGCACACGGTGCGCCGCGTCACCACATCCTTGCTCCCGGCGGACCCGGGCGCTGGCGTGTCCGCCGCGTCGGCCTTTTTCACCAATTGCAATTGCGAGCCAATCAAGCTCGCGCCAAGCCCCAAACCCACGCCAACGCCGGCGCGCCGCAGGAATGCACGGCGGTCGATGGTAGGCAGGGCCCGGCTCAGGCTGCGTTTGAGTTGGTCGACCCAAATGATTGACGGATCGGCAGATTTGGTCTGAGCGTCTTTGCCTTCGGATGTACGGGTCAGCAGC
Source organism: Burkholderiaceae bacterium (assembly GCA_016936875.1). GTDB lineage: Bacteria > Pseudomonadota > Gammaproteobacteria > Burkholderiales > Burkholderiaceae_C > Thiomonas. Next base: position 3,579 of record JAFGXB010000122.1, read on the forward strand.
ATGTCTTCACTCCAGTGTGATGCTTGGGTGCGCCCCCTGGTTTGCAGCGTTCACGCCGTCCCGCAAGGGGGATGCGCGGGGCCGCAAAGGCGGTCAACGTCAAAGCCGGGTGGTTTGGTAATAGGCGCGGATATGGTCGGTCAGGCGGTAGCCTGACGCCTGCGAGGCATCGGCCAGTGCCTGGGGGGCCTGTTTGACAGCAGCGGGTTGCGCCACTGCGTCCGCCCCCACCACGGCAGCGCCAATAGCCGCTACGGCAACGCCGCCCATGCCGTGCAACAGCGATCTGCGCTTGATCGGGGCTGGGTGAATCAAGCCGTCTGGGGCCACAGAGGCCGTTCTCTTTGCAGTCATTCGTGTCTCCTGAACGCAAGCCAGTGTGCGGTGATGCGGCTGTTTTTCGCAAACTGTAGTCCAACCACTGCCCCGTTTCAATGTGAATTGTTTCGCATCGTTGCATACGGATGCACTGATAAACGGTTGCTTGCACTTGGTGTTCTTGCAGCCTAATATGAAAAACCTCACAGCGCAAAGGGATTTTTTATGGACCTCCTCAATCTGGCACGCGGCCCGTTACTTGCTGCAAGCGTGCTGATCTTCGTCCTTGGCATGCTGTGGCGAACGGTTGGGTTGATCCGCCGCCCCGCCAAGCTGGCGACTTCCGCGCCCCGACGTATTCATGTGCAGGGCGCGATCTGGGCCACGGTGCTGCGTCACATGCTGCCGCGCGCAGGAACCCGTCCAAGCCCGACTTTAGCGACGCTCAACCCGTATTTCTATCACCTCGGCCTGGCGTTCATCGTGTTCGGCTACGCCCCGCATATTGCGTTCCTGCATCGACATCTGGGGGTGTCCTGGCCAGCGTTGCCGGACGCGGTGATGTACCTCGCTGCTGGCGTCACCATCATCTCTTTGCTCGTGGCACTGGCCATGCGCCTGATGGACCCGACCTTGCGACGCATCTCCAGCGCAGATGACTACATTTCCTGGGGCTTGCTGTTCCTGGTGATTTTCAGCGGCATGGCCTTGATTGACCAGCCCTCCAGCGCCTACGCGGCGCAGGGATATTCCAGCGATCCGACGCGGCTGGCCATTCATCTCATGTCACTCGAACTGCTGCTGGTGTGGTTTCCCTTTGGCAAGCTGTTCCATACCGTGAGCTGGTTTTTTGGCCGGGCGCAGTTCGGCGCATTCATGGCACGCCGGGGAGTTCGGGCATGATGAATCGCGACATGTATGCGCAGTTTGGCAACGCCATCACCCACTTGGCGGAGCAGGCACCCAAGATTGACTTGCCTGACGCCGAGCGCGTCAAGCGCGCCAAGACGGTCATGCTGGAAAAAATGGATCGCAGCCTCGCGGTCGATCTGGAATCCTGCGTGCGTTGCGGGTATTGCGCAGACGCCTGCCAGTTCAGCGTGCAGAACGACGATCCGAATCTCATCCCCACTCACAAGCTCGACCTGCTGCGCCGCGTGTGGCGACGCGAGGTGGCGCCACTGTCGTGGCTCTGGAAGCCATTCACCCAGGATGTGGATGCCGATGATCTACGCGAATGGCAGACCTTGTGCTTCGACAGTTGCACCGAATGCGGCCGTTGCAGCATGGTCTGCCCCATGGGCATCAACATCGCCCGTGGCGTGAATGTGATGCGCGAAGCCCTCGCCGCCGCCGGTCTCGCGCCAGATGAACTGCGGGCCGTGCAGAACGAGCAAGACGCACGCGGCACGGTGTTCGGCGCGGACGCCAGCCATCTCGCCCAAGCCGTGGACGTGGTGCGGGGCCGTGGCGTGCCCGTGCATCTCGACAAACCCAGGGCCAAGGTCCTGATGCTGACCACGGTGCTCGACATCCTGCTGTTCCAGGACGCGCTCGAAGCCACTGCGCGCATCCTCAACGCCGCAGGGCTCGACTGGACCTTGCGCAGCAATGGCTATGAGGCCGCCAACTTCGGGCTTCTTTCCGGTGTGGAGGAAACGCAGAAGAAAGCCTCCGAAGCGGTGATTCGCCAAGCCATCGAGGTGGGCGCAGAGATGGTGATCGTGCCGGAGTGCGGCCACGCCTATCCGGCGCTGCGCTGGGAGGGTGCCGAAGTCCATGGCGGCCCTCTGCCCTTTCGCGTACTGGCCATCTCGGAATTGATCGGGGAACTGGTGGAACAAGACAGGCTGCCATTGCGTGGCGATGCGCATCAAACCCTGATGTTCCACGACGCCTGCAAACTGGGCCGGCACGGTGGCGTGTTCGAGCAACCGCGGCGGGCCTTGCGTGCCACGGGTGCCACGTTACGCGAACCACGCGACACCGAAGAAATGAACTGGTGCTGCGGCGGCGGTGCGGGCGGTTTTTTGATCGACCGCGCGGCTCCCTTGCGGGCGCAGGCATTCGCCATCAAGCGTGCGCAGGTGGACAACACCGACGCACAGGCCATCGTCACCTCCTGCGGCAGTTGTCGGCTCAACTTCCTGGCGGGCGCCGAACAAACCGAATGGGACAAGCCCGTGCTCAGTCTGGTTGAACTCATCGCCCAGAATCTCGTCGATCATCCGTCGCTGCCTGCAGCGTCCTGATTCGCCTGTCTTGGTGCGCGCCTCAAAAGAAAAGCCCGCTATTGCGGGCTTTTCCCTGTCTGCGAGTCTGCCCCCGGGCTGCGGCTGCGGCGCGGGGGAGGTTCCGGTCAATCCGCCGCGTAAATGTCGCGATCTTTGGTTTCAGGCAGGAAGAACAGGCCGATGACAAAGGTCCCGGCGGCAATGATCACCGGGTACCACAAGCCATAGTAAATATTGCCGTTCTGCGCTACCAGGGCGAAGGCGATGGTGGGCAGCAAGCCGCCAAACCAGCCATTGCCGATGTGATAGGGCAAACTCATCGAGGTGTAGCGGATGCGGGTGGGGAACAGTTCGACCAGCGCGGCCGCAATCGGCCCGTACACCATGGTGACAAAGATCACCAGCAGCGCCAGGATGGCGATGACCATCGGCGTGTTCATCTGCGCCGGATCGACCTTGGCCGGGTAGCCCGCTGCTTTGAGCGCGGCACCGATTTCCTTCTTCAGCGCGGTTTCCTTGGCCTTGAACTCGTCCGGCGGAAGGTCTTTGGCGCCAACCACGGTGATGGACTTGTCGCCAATCTGGATCACGGCCGGGCCGCTGCCAGACACGGTGTTGTAGTTGGCCGAGTTGGCCGCCAGCATCTGCTTGGCAATGTCGCACGACGAGGTGAACTTGGCCGTGCCCGTAGGGTTGAACTGGAAGGTGCACTGCGACTGATCCACCGTGAGCGTGACCGGGGAGTTTTGCACCGCCTTGTAGAGCGCCGGGTTGGCGTAGTGCGTCAGCGCCTGGAACAACGGGAAATAGGTCAGCGCAGCGATTGCGCAGCCCGCCAGGATGATGGGCTTGCGGCCAATCTTGTCCGACAGCGAGCCGAACACGATGAAGAACGGCGTGCCGATGAGGAGCGCAGTGGCAATCAGCAGATTGGCCGTCACGGCGTCGACCTTGAGCGTCTGGGTCAGGAAGAACAGGGCGTAGAACTGCCCCGTATACCAAACCACGGCCTGCCCGGCGACCAGGCCCAGCAGCGCGAGGATGACGTACTTCAGGTTGCCCCAGCGAGCGAACGCTTCGGTCAGTGGCGCCTTGGAGGCCTTGCCGTCCGCCTTCATCTTGATGAAGGCAGGAGACTCATTGAGCTTGAGCCGAATCCACACCGAGATGCCGAGCAGCAAGATGGACACGAGGAACGGCACGCGCCAGCCCCAGTCGTTGAAGGCATCTTCCCCCAGCAGGGTGCGGGTGCCAAGGATGACCAGCAGCGACAGGAACAGACCCAGCGTGGCCGTGGTCTGAATCCACGCGGTGTAAGCGCCGCGCCTGCCCTGCGGCGCATGCTCGGCCACATAGGTGGCCGCGCCGCCATACTCCCCGCCAAGCGCCAGTCCTTGCAACAGTCGCAGCACGATGAGGATGACGGGAGCCGCCGCGCCGATGGCGGCGTAATTGGGCAACACGCCAACGATGAAGGTGGACAGGCCCATGATCAGGATGGTGACCAGGAAGGTGTATTTGCGGCCGATCATGTCGCCCAGACGGCCGAACAGCAGCGCGCCAAACGGCCGCACGATGAAGCCCGCGGCAAATGCCAGCAAGGCAAAGATGAAGGCCGATCCGGCATCCAGCCCGGCGAAAAACTGCTTGGCGATGATGGCCGCCAGTGAGCCGTAGAGGTAGAAGTCGTACCACTCGAATACCGTGCCGAGGGAAGAAGCGAAAATCACTTTCCTCTCCCCCGCCGTCATCGGGCGCGCTTTTGCGCCCAGTGCAATGGAAGCCATGCGCAAGTCTCCTGTATGTGGACATGGGCGTGGCGTCGCTGCTGGGCCTGGCACCCGAGGCCAGCAACGCAACGCATCAATCCCGTGGCGTCAGAGTGTTACAGCACGTCACGGGAATGACGGATTGTTTTCAGACTAGCTGGCCATGCGCTGACAGCAGCACCGATCGAAATCTAGTGAAATCACTAAGCTGCAGCGCAGCAATTTCGCCGCCACCCGCAGCGACCAAACAATTCCCCTGCGCATCGCTATCAGGATAGAGGATTGTTGCATTGCAACAATCCAGCAATCGCGGCGGGGTGCTGGAATAAAAAAACCGGCCAGAGGCCGGTTTTTCAATGCGAAGCGAACAGCTCAGCCAGGCAGACCGACGGTGGGGTTGCCCAGGTTGGTCCACTCGTTCATCGAACCGGCGTACAGCTTGCTGTTCTTGTTGCCCAAGATTTCGTGCACCACGAACCACGCGCCCGAAGCCAGATGGCCGGTGTTGCAGTAGGTGGTAGTGGGGGCGTTGTCGGAGATACCGAAGTCGTGGAAGATTTTCTTGTAATCGGCCGCGCTCATGAACATGGCCGCGCCGTGGTCGTCCTTGACGATGGCATCGATCGGGAAGGACTTGGCACCGGGCAGGTGGCCTGCGGTCTTGTTGATCGGCTTCTTGGCGATGCCCAGGAATTGCGCGGTCGGGCGGGCGTCGATGTATTGTTCGGCGCCGCTCTTCAGGCCGTCCTTGACTTCGTTCAACCCGGCCAGCAGGGCCTTGTCTTCAGTGCCGGCCTTCCAGTTGCCCATCGCCTTGGGCGCGGGCTTGATGCTCACCGGGTAACCGGCGTTGATCCAGGCGTTGGTGCCGCCGTTGAGGATGGCGATCTGGTCGGCAGGCACGCCGAAGTAGCGCATCTGGAAGTACAGGCGGGTTCCGCGGTCCATCGCGAACACGGCGTTGCCGGTGGGCACGATCACGTACGGTTTGCCGCTGTTGACGCCAGCCTTGTCCATCACCTGGGTGAAGTATTCGGCGGTGGGCATCATCGCCTTGAGCTTGACGCCGTCGACCGTGCGCTCTTCGCGGATGTCGTTGAAGTTCACCAGATCGGCACCGGCGATGTGGCCGCCGCTTTTCTTGACGAAATGGTCTTTGCCCATGACAGGCTCTTCGTCGTAAGCCTTCATGCTGCCGCCGCCGCGGATGTCAATGACGGTGACTTCATTCATGTGCGCCTTGAGCCACTGGGGCGTGACCAGCGGGCCGGGCACGTTGGCGGCGAAGGCAGCGTGGGCAGCGCCCAGTCCAATGGCTGCGGCAATCAGGGTTTTGGCAAGTTTCATTTGGCTCCTCACAGGGTTAGAACATTCGCCGATCTCAACGGTCAGCGATAAGGTTGCGCCGCACCACCCGGTCGGGTTCGCGGCATTGCATGTCCCGCCTGCGATAAATTTGGCGCAGGCGGTCAGACATTCGACAGATGTTGTGCTGCATTCACCGCAGCGGCTTTCGCTGCAAGACGTCTCCACGTTTCATTCTTGTTGTCATCGGCGCCCTGGTCTGCAATGGCAGCCACGGCGCACTCCCTGCGCAACGGGGCGGCGTCATCCGGGGTACAACCGAATCACGCCTGACCAAGCTTCACGGCAACGAGGAGCAAAACCTGGGTGACTGCACTTTATGCAGTTGCGGGCGCAGAAACTAGGGCCAGTATGTATCAACTGTGACCTGGCGTTTCTGCGCCCGCCAGCGCTGTGGCACAGACACTTTGTGCGAAATTTCACGCTTTCCCGAATACAAGCGTAAAGCGGCCCGCACGATCCTCGACCGCACCCGGCGCGCCTTTTTAGAGTCTGTTCCATCGCTGGAGGCCATGGCCACAGCGCAATCCGCTCACAAGATTGATTCGACAAAAAAGGAATTGCAATGGGACTTCTCGCCTGGCTGCGCCGACATGACGTCGGCCATCTCCCCAACACAGACACCCACCTCGCCCCGGAAATCGACCCGGAGGAAGACCTCTTCGAGGGCCTCTATCTGGGTCAGGCGGTGCAAGGCCATCTCGCCGCTGGTGCTGGAGTTCGCGCTGGTCTCGGTCTCCGAGCCTCTATCTGGGTCAGGCGGTGCAAGGCCATCTCGCCTGGAAAAAGCGACTCAAGGGCATCGTCCTTGAGGGGCGGCAGGACGATGTGGACATCGCCCAGGTTGCTCCAGACGATTTGTGCGCCCTGGGGCAATGGCTCAACGGCCCGGCCAAGGCACGCTACGGCAAACTGCCGCAGTACGCACGGCTGCGCAAAATCCACGCCGAATTTCATCTGTCCGCCGGACAGGTGCTGCTGAACAGCCGCAACGGCCAGCAGGAAGATGCCGAGACGTTGCTGCGCGGCGCGTTCAGCGCGCTGTCCGATCAGGTGCAGCTCGAACTGGTGCGGTTTTACGCGGCGGCACGGCCGAATTGAGCGGCCCAGGAACAGCCCGGCGTTGTCTTGCAAACGGTGCGCGGGCGAACTGTAAAAATTCAGTCATACCGGACTAGGCCGCTAGGGAATCGCCAAGTTTTCCCGCAAAATCCCGGCGGCGCGTGATGTTTCGCGCAAATCCCCCAACCGATGAGGAGCCCTGTATGTCCCTGATGCAAGATTTCAAAGCGTTTGCCGTCAAAGGCAATGTGATCGACCTGGCGGTGGCCGTGATCATTGGCGGCGCATTCGGCAAAATTGTCGAATCGCTGGTGAACGACGTGATCATGCCGATCGTCGGCGCCATTTTTGGCAAGCTCGATTTTTCCAATCTGTTCATTGTGATGGGCAAGGTGCCGGACGGCACCGCCCTGACCCTGGATGCGATGAAAAAGGCGGGCGTGCCCGTGCTGGCTTACGGCAGCTTCATCACCGTGGCGGTGAACTTCATCATCCTCGCCTTCATCATTTTCATGATGGTGCGCATGATCTCCAAGCTCAAGCACGCCGAGCCGCCCGCACCGCCAGCGCCGACGCCGGAAGACACGGTGCTGTTGCGCGAAATTCGTGACGCGCTGAAGAAGTAAGCGCCTCGCGTCAGCAGATCATCCGCCCCCGGCCCGGCTCAAGGTTGCCGGGGGAGTTCCACCCAGAACATTGCACCCTGCCCCGGCCTGGATTCAACCCCCGCCCGACCGGCGTGCTTTTCCGCCACCAGCCGCACGTAGTACAGGCCCAGGCCGGTGCTGGCCGAAGGGGGCGGTGCCACACCGGCATCGCCGCGCGCATAGCGCTGAAACAGCCGTGACACCTGTTCCGGCGCTACGCCCTCGCCGTGGTCTCTGACCCAGAAGCGCACGGCCTGCGGCAACAGGGTCGCACCCAGCGTCACGACTGACCCCACCGGGCTGTGCTGCACGGCATTGCGCAGCAAGTTGGTGGTGAGGCGCTCCAGGGCGTCGAAATCGCCCCGCACCCAGATCGGATCGTCAGGCAGCTCGCGTGCGAAGCGCACGCCTTTGGCCAGGGCCTCGTCATACGCAAAGTCCGCGGCCTGATGCAGCGCTGCGCCCAGATCGATCTCCACCAGGGCGGAGGGTTCGATGGCCTGGGCGCGGGTGAGGTTGAGAAATCCCTGCGCCAGATCGAGCCCGCGCCGTAACTGGCCGAGCAGTCGTTCACGCGCCTTGGCATCCAGCGCGCCGGATTGCAATTGCTGCACGGCGCCAGCCAGCGGTGCGCGCACATCATGGCTGATGAAGGCCAGCGCATCATCGCGGCGGCTTTGCAATTCACGCAGGCGTTCCTGCGCCGCCTGCACTTCAAGAATGCGTTCTTCAAAACCGAGGCGCTTGTGCGCGGCATTCTGGCGGGTCTCGGCAGCATCGCGTCCGGCTTGACCCAGTTGGCGCAACTCCCAATCGAAATGACGCCGCGCCGCCTCCAGCCGCCGCCAGCTCCACAGGGGATAGGCGGACAGCGCAGCGGTCAACGCCCCGACAGGCGGACACCACCAGCCGACGAGCAAGGGCAGCGCGGCGGCGCCGAGCAACAGCGCCAACACCCAGGCGAGGCTGGCGAGCAAGCCGCCCAAAGGCATCAGCCGGGGCAGCCACAGCAAGGGAACGAGGGCCAGCAGCGCCGTGAGCGCCAGCGTCCACCCTGTCGGCAGCGGGCGGATCAGGGTGCCGTCGCGCAAGCCGAGCACGGCGTTCGCCAACAGTTCAACGCCGGGCATGGGCGCCCCCTGGGTGGTGACTGGCGTGGCAAGAAAGTCGCCCATCCCCGCCGCCGTGGCGCCGATGAGCACCATCTTGCCACGCAGCGCACCGGGAGGAATGGCGCCGTCCAGCACCGCGCTGGCGGACAGGCGCGGCACGGTACCGTCCGGGCCGACGAAGCGCAGCAGGCGCAGATCGCGCGCGACGAGCGCATAGGGATGCGCGGGAGCGGCGTCCGCTGCGGGCTGCGGCGCGCTGCCGCGCACCGGCTGGTGGGCGACGCGCAGCAGGGTCTGCGCCAGCAAGGGCCAGACCGGCGCGCCCACGCCTTCCCAGAGAAACACGCTGCGCGCGACGCCATCGCCGTCGAGCTGCACGCCAATGCGTCCCAGGCCCGCCGCAGCGGATGCCAGCGCCGGAATGGGCAAGCCTTCCACGACCTGCCCGCCGCTGCGGGTGGTCTCCAGCACCACGGGCAGCACCACCTTGCCGCAGGCGCGCAGCGATTGCGCCAGCGCGGCGTTGCCCGCCGGGTCATGGCCCGTTTCCGTCAACGCGATGTCGAGCCCGACCGCTGTCGCTCCCGCCTGACAAACGGCGTCCACCAGCCGGGCATCGGTGGCGCGCGGCCAGGGCCAGACGCCGATGCGGTCGAGGCTGTGCTGGTCGATGGCGACAATCACCAGCCTTTGCGGCGGAGTGATGGGCTGCAGCCGCTGCCCCAGATCGAAGACCAGATGATCGATCTGCCGCAGCCAGCCGCTGAAAACCAGCGCCAGCGCCAGCGTCAGCAGCAGCGCGCCAACGCGCAGCACCTCCAGCCGGGGCCACCAGGGGCGGTTGTCTGCCTTGCCCTCCTGCCGGAAAAACAAGGCCGAACGCAGACGGCGCAACAAGGCGGGCACGACGCAGGCGGCTTAGAGCACGGGCAGCAGCGGAATCAGCAGCAGCCAGAGGTAGGGATACCGCGCGGGCACGTCGATGACCTGAATGACCGGCGGCCCCTGAGTGCCATCACTGTCGTCCACCAGGCGCGCGCCCAGATAGCGCTTGCCCGAGGACGGACGTGGCAGGGTGAGCGCCCCGCCGGGGCTTTGCACTTGCGCGAGCGCGGGCTGCAGATCGGCGTGATCGGACAGGACGAGCACGTAGTGCTGCCCAGCGGGAGCGGGGGGCAAGGTGAGCAGCAGATGATCGGCGTCAAAGCGCATCGCCGCCCTGGACAGATCCGCCGGGCCGGGGCCGGGCACATATTTGAACGTCTGCGGCGGGCTCCAAGGGCCTTGCTGCCCTTGCGCATCCAGACTGGCCGCGCGCCAGAACAGCGCGCCCGCGGGCAGATCGGTCGGCGGCGTCCACTGCGCGCCATGCGCCTGCACGTCAAACAGGGGATGCGTAAAGTCGGCCGAGACGGCCAGTTGCACCTGCGTGCGCGCCACGTCGAGCACGGTCGACCAGCCCAGCACGGGGCGCGCGGTGCGCACCGTCGCCCCGGCCACGGGGGTAGTCAACATGGGAAAGAAGGGCCGTGCGAACACGGTGAAGGCATGGCTTGCGTCGAGTCCCTGCAAACCCTGGGCATCGACCGCGCGCAGCCGCAGCACATACCGCCCGTTGGGCAGATCGGCGAAGTTCAGCGTCTTGCCGCTTCCGGTTTTTTGCAACAGCACATGCGCCGGATCGTTCTCGGCCAGAATCTGCCCGAACCACGAGGCGGCGCCCGCCTGCTCTGGCAGTGGAAAACGCAGCGGCAATTGCTCGAACAGGGTCGGCATGGCCGACACATCCGGTGCCGAAAGCAGCCGCACCGGCGGCAGCGGCGCTTGCCCCGCGCGCGCCAACGACCCCAGCCCGGCGTTCACCCGCACCTGCGCGCCCGCGGCCTGCAGGTCCACCGCGCCCGCCAGGGTTTCTTCCCGCGTGGCCCTAGCACTGGCGCTCACGCGGAATTGCGTGCCGCGCACCACCGCCTGCGCGGACGGCGTGAGGATGCGCAAATTCTGGTTGGGCAGGCGCTTGGGGTTGTCGCGGATCTCCAACTGGCCTTGCTGCAGGCGCAGCCGCGTATCGGCCATCAGACCGTCGGCATAAAGGCTGAGGGTGTCGAGCGACAGCATGCTGCCGGGCTGCAGCGCCAGACGGGTGCCGTTGGCCAGTTCGATGACCGCGCTGCCGTCCTCTGGGGCCTGCACTTGCGCTCCGGCGACCAGGGTTTGCCCCGGCTTGGCCACCTGCCACGCCGCGCTGGCCTGCGCCCGCCAGCGCACCGCGCCAAACGCCTGCACCAACTGCGCGGAAGACGGTTGCTCGCGCAGCAGGCCGACAGGAAACAACAGCACCGTGCCGGGCGGAATCCGCCGCGGATTGGCCACATGATTGTCGCGCTGGATGATGGGCCACTGCGCCGGGTCACGCAGGTAGCGCTGCGCCAGGGCGATCAGGGTGTCGCCGGGGCGGACGGTGTATTGCCACGACGGCGATGCATCGGCACCTGTCTGAAGCGGCGTCGTTTGCGCCAGCGCGAGGGAAGGGCCGCCCGCAAAACACAGCGCGCCAAGCAATAACACCAATAACGCACGAAAAGGCAAAGCAAGGAGAAAACGCATGGATCGACATCCGGTCTGGTGCACTGCTGCAGAGGGGCGGCTGATCCGGGCGCTTCACTTTCTCCGGGAAGAAAGCCAAGCTGGGGTGGCCCGGCGCTTGCGTGGAACCCTCAGCAGCAATCCGGCATTGTCTGTCATGCAGACAGACGGCGAACTCAATCGTCGAGTTCGGGCGGAATCGTCGGCGGGCCGTCTTCCGCGCTGCGGGAACGCTCCAGCCGGTAACCGCGGCCATAGACCGAAACCAGGCGCCAACCAGACTCGGGCTGCAAGCCCAGCTTGCGCCGCAGCGCGCTCACATGCACGTCCACGGTGCGGGTTTCGACTTCGGGACGCAAACCCCAGATGGTCTGGATGAGATAGTCGCGGGTGAGCAGACGGTTGACGTTCTGCAAGAAGTGCAGCGCCAGATCGGTTTCCCGATCGGTCAGTTCGACACGGTTGCCTTCGACAAAAATCTGCCGCCGCGCGCAGTCGGCCTCAATATCGCCCAGGCGCAACCGCGCGGTCGGCAAAGTGGTGCCGGAACGGCGCAAGACAGCCTGCAGCCGGGCGAGCAAAACCGGGCGCGACAGGGGTTTGACCAGGTAATCATCCGCCCCCGACTCCAGCGCCTGCACCACGTCCGTCTCGGCATTGCGCCCGGTGAGAAAGATGACCGGCGGCAGGTTGGCGCCCAGCTGCAGACGCAGTCGGCAAAGCACATCAGGGCCGCTCAGGCCCGGCAGCATCCAGTCGAGCAGGCAGGCGTCTGCGCCGCCGCGCTCCACCGCACGCGCGAAATCCTGACCATCGGTGTAGTGCTTGACGTCATAACCCGCTTCACGCAACCAGTCGGAAATCTCCTGGGCGATGAACAGGTCATCTTCGAGATAGGCAATGCGCAGCGCAGTATTGGGGGGCACGGTTGGACTGAAATATGTCATGCGGCAAGACAGTGATGGGCCAGAGACGCGCACTGCAATTCGAACAAACTTGCATACACCGACTCAGCTGCAAAAAACGTACAAATGCAGCGTTATATGGGGAAACTGTAAACATGTTCA
>JAFGXB010000123.1 GCA_016936875.1 Burkholderiaceae bacterium
CGAACTCCTGAAACAGAATAAACGGAATAAACAGTTTATACCGTATCTCCCAATTTGAAAGCCGCCCTGCGGCGGCCGTCCGCAGGAAATCACCCGGCCACCCCTGATTCCGTCAATACACGCTGGGCACTTCCATCTCGGGCGGCACCGGGCTGCGCACATAGTCGGGGTGGCGTTCGCGCGGCGGCAGGTCGATGGGCGGGTGCTCGATGGCGTGATAGTCGAGCTGCGACAGCAGGTGGTGAATGCAGTTCAGCCGCGCTGCTTTTTTGTCGTTGCCCGGCACCACCCACCAGCGCGCCTCGGCAATGTGGGTGCGGTCGATCATGTCTTCCTTGGCCTTGGTGTACAGCTCCCAGCGGCGGCGGCTTTCCAGGTCCATCGGGCTGAGCTTCCACTGCTTCATCGGGTCGTGAATGCGGCTGAGGAAGCGCACATGCTGTTCGTCATCGGTGATCGAGAACCAGTACTTGATCAGGCGGATTCCCGAGCGCACCAGCATGCGCTCGAACTCGGGCACCGAGCGGAAGAACTCCTCCACATCGTCTTCGCCGCAGAAGTTCATCACCCGCTCAACCCCGGCGCGGTTGTACCAGGAGCGGTCGAACAGCACCATTTCGCCCGCGGCGGGCAGGTGCGGCACATAGCGCTGGAAATACCACTGCGTGCGCTCGCGGTCGCTGGGTGCGGGCAGCGCCACCACGCGGCACACGCGGGGGTTGAGCCGTTGGGTGATGCGCTTGATGGCACCGCCCTTGCCGGCCGAGTCGCGCCCCTCGAACAGCACCACCACTTTCTGCTTGGTGGCGGCAATCCAGTCCTGCAGCTTCACAAGCTCCGCCTGCAGGCGGAACAGTTCCTTGAAGTAATGCTGCCGTGCGATGCGCTCGGCGTCGCTGTCCGGCGCTGACGCGGACAAGTCGCCGAGATGGCCGATGCGATCTTCGATTTCGAGTTCGAACTCCTCGTCGTAACCGTCAATGAGTTCGCGCTCCAGGCGCTTGGAAAAGTCGGTGCTGTCGAATGCGTTCATGTGGCCTTGGATGGGGAGAGAAAGCCCGCATCCTGACCCGCCGCCATGACAGTTTGATGACGCCAAACATCACCCGCAACCGTACATTTGGTCACGCTTGCGTTGGACTGCGTCACGGATTCGACACATGTGCTGCCTATGTTCATGGACACTCAAACATGTCGTTCGTCCCCTCTGCAGGCGGCCATGTTTCAACCGTTCAGGAGCCAGCATGAGTGCCATCGCCACGCCCTCGGGTGAAGATCAAACCGCGCCGCAGACGAGGAAATCGGTGCAGCAGTACATCGACGAAATTCCCGTCTGGCCCGACGGCACAGCGCTGCCCAAGCCGCCGATGACGGCGATGCAGTGGCGCATCTGGGGGCTGGCCACGGCGGGAAAATTCTTCGAAGGCCTGGTGGTGTTCATGACCGGCGTGGCCTTGCCGCTGATTGACCAGGAGTTCGGCCTCCATGCCGGGCAGAACGGCGTGATTTCGGCCGCGGCATTGTTTGGCATTCTGATTGGCGCCACGCTGCTCGGCGGCATGGCCGACGTGTTTGGCCGCAAGCGCATGTTCATTGTCGAGATGGTGCTGTTCGTCGTCTTTCTCGTCGCCCTGACTTTCAGCCCCGGCTACATCTGGCTGGTGGTGTGCCTGTTCGGCATCGGCCAGGCGCTGGGCTGCGACTACCCCACGGCACATATGGTGATCTCGGAAAGCGTGCCCAGCCAGGGGCGCGGCGGCATGGTGCTCGGCGCCTTTGCGTTTCAGGCCATCGGCGCCATCGTCGGCGCGGGGCTGGGCTATCTGATTCTGAGCCAGTACCCGCAGATCCAGGCCTGGCGCTGGATGTTCGCCGCAGCCATACTCCCCGCCGTGCTGGTGGTGATCGGACGCTTTTTCATCACCGACAGCGGTCATTGGCTGCTGTCACGCGGGCGCGTGCAGGACGCCGAACGAGAAACGCACCGTCTGCTCAAGCGCGTGCCGCAATACCCCAAGGAAATCAAGCTGCACGATCACTACGTCTCCGATCAGCACGGCAAGCGCGATGAACCCGAGCGTCATCTGGCCGTGCTGTTCAACAGCAAGAACCGCCGCGCCACATTACTGGCTTCGCTGCCCTGGTTTCTGCAAGACCTGAGCACCTACGGCATCGGCATTTTCACCCCGGTCATTCTTGCCGCCACCATTGGCACGGCGGGCCATGCCAACAATGTGAACGACATCGTGCACAGCGTGATGCTGTCGGCAAAGGGCACGGCCCTGCTCGACGTGCTGCTCATCGTCGGCGTGATCACGGCCATCTTGCTGGTGGAGCGCGCCGGGCGCATTGCGCTGCAGATCATCGGCTTCATCGGCTGCGCCGTCGGCCTGGGTCTGGCAGCCTGGTCCACAACCCTGGACGGCAGCGCGAAAATGACCCTGCTGTTCACCGGCTTCATGCTGTTTAACTTCATGACCAACCTCGGCCCGAATGCGCAAACCTATCTGCTGGCCGGCGAGGTGTTCCCCACCCACATCCGCGGCTACGGCGCAGGCTTTGCCGCCTCGTTCGCCAAAATCGGTGCGGTGGCCACGGCCTTTCTGTTCCCGGTGCTGCTGCACACCATCGGCACGCAAAGCCTGTTGCTGATCCTGATCGCCGCCTCGCTGCTCGGCGCCGTCGTCACATGGCTGTTCCGTATCGACACGCGTGGCAATCTGGAACACGTCGGCCGCGCCTTGCCGCAGGTTTGAGTCGCACGCGCTGCCCATGTCTGTCGACATCAGCCTGCCCGCATCGCACGGCGTCGACACCCACGTCTGTGTGATGCGGGCCGAGCGTTGCGCATCGGCCACCCTTTCCCGCACAACCTCTCCATGAACCGCACGCATTCCCTCTCCCTCGTCCTCGTGCTTCTCGGCGCGTTCACCACCGTCTCCCTGGCCTGGTCGGCAGCGCCGCAAACTGCTGCGCCCAGCGCCGTACTGCCCAGCGGCCGCCTGCTCACGCCGGTTGGGCAACTGGTGCAAACGCCGAACTTCCCCACACAGCTTGCCCTCAGCGGTGACCACGTCGCGGTGCTCACGGGGGGCGCAAACAAGCAGCAAGGCCTGCAGCGTTTCGCCGCTGCCACCCTGCAAGCGCAGGGTGGCGTGCTCACCTTGTTTGCCAAGGATAAGAAACATGCCGCACCCGGCGCCACCGTGGCGCAAGGCAAGCAGGGCAACGGAAACGACAGCGCGGGCGAACAGGTGATCAAGGGGCAAAGCCTGTTCCAGGGCCTGACTGCCGGGCCCGACGGCACGCTGTATGCGACCGGCGGCAATAGCGACGATCTGCTGGCCTTGGGCCCGCAAGCCCGCGGTGGCCTGCAACTGCTGCGCCGCTACCCCCTGCAATGGCAGCCTTTTCCGCGCGCGCAGTATCCCTATCAGTACGCTGGTGACTGGCAGCAGACACGGCACTTCTACCCGGACAGCGTGATCATCGGCCCCGCCGGGCGGCATGCCTATGTGGCCGGGATGCTGGCGAACAGTCTGGCGCGCATCGACTTGCAGAGTGCCCCCAGACCCGCCGCTGCGCGTCAGGCCCCCCAAGGGGGTGAGAAACACTTGGGGCGGCCCGGCGTGTTTCTCAAGCGCGGGCAGACCGACTACCTCAACGTCGGCAGCTACCCCTTCGCCGTGACCCTGGCGGACGGCGGGCGCAGGCTGGTGGTGAGCAACTGGGGCGGCAACGGCGTGACCGTGATCGACCGGGCGGCTTGGTCCGTCCTGGGTGCGGTGCCCACCGGCCCGGTGCTCGGGCCGCACAGCAATGCGGCAGGGGCACACCCCACGGCACTGGCGGCGCAACCGGGCACGCCGCTGGTGTGGGTGGCAGACGCCAATCTCGACCGCATCGTCGCCGTGAACACACGCAGCCTGAAGGCCGTGCGGGTGCTCGACGACAGCCCCTACCCCGGCGCGCCGCCCGGCTCCTACCCCGACGCGCTGGCGGTGGCGCAGGGCAGACTGTTTGTCGCCAATGCCGGCAATGACGACGTGGCCGTGTTCGATCTCGCCAGCGGCAAGCGCATCGCTCTCATCCCCACGGCCTGGTACCCCACGGCGCTGGCGGTGCAGGGCGATGCCTTGTTCGTTGCCAGCGCCAAGGGCATGGGCGGCGGGCCGAACGTCCACCATCAATGGGTGGGCAATTTCATGCAGGGCGTGCTGCAGCGCATCGACCTGCGCGAACTGCCCGCGCAAGGCGCGGCGTGGACACAGACCGCCTTGTCGAACAACGGCTTCGCGCCGACGCAGCGCCAGCAACTCGCCGCCGCCAACGCCCAGGCGGCGAAGTGGCTGCATGGCCACATCCAGCACGTCGTGTTCATCCTGCGCGAGAACAAGACCTTCGATGAAGACCTCGGCAAATACGCCGACGCAGGCCACTGGGCCGACCCTGCGCTCAACCTCTATGGCCCGCGCGAGCTGCCCAATCTCTACCGCATGGCGGGCAACGGTGCGCTCTTCGTCAACTTCCGCGCCGATGGCGAAGTCACCTCGCAAGGCCACCAGTGGACCACGGCGGGGTCGGATTCCGACTTCGTCCAGCGAACCTGGCCGCTGTACTACTCGGACCGCGGCTATGTCGCCAACTCCGGCTGGTCGCAGTCGCTCGCGCCCGACGCCAGCGGCGCGCGCAACCCCTATGCCATCTACAAGAATCTGTCGGCGCTCGGCCACTGGAGCAACCCGTGGATCACCTATCCGGCGCGGCTGTTTCTGTTCAACGACCTGCTGGCGCACAAGGTGAGTTTCGAAGACTTCGGCGAATTTGCCTCACGCAACAAAATCGGCGACATCTCGCCCGCCCTGCGCCAGCATCTGGCCACGGACTACCCGGCCTGGGACCGCCTCATTCTCGACACCGACCGCGCCAAAGTGGTCACCCGCTGGCTGCAGCACCACCCGCTGCCGCGCGTGCTCTACATCTGGCTGCCAGACGACCACACCGCGGGCCGCCATGCCTGCCTGCCCAGCCCCGACAGCTATGTGGCCAACAACGACCTGGCCACCGCGCAAGTCATCCACAGCCTGTCTGCACTGCCCGGCTGGAAGCACACCCTGGTGCTGCTGACCGAGGACGACGCGCAGTCGGGTGCCGACCACATCGACGCCCACCGCACCTTCGCCGTCGCCGCCGGGCCGTGGGTCAAGCCCGGCGTGCTGGTGACGCAGAATCTCTCGCAAGTCGATTTGCTGCGCACCATCGAAACCGTGGCCGGCATTCCGCCGATGTCGCAGTGGGACGCGGGTGCCCGTGTGCTGAGCGGCATCTGGCGCGACGCACCCGATGTCGCGCCATTTCCCGTGCTGCCCGCCGAAGTGCCGCTGCAACGCAACCCCGGCGTCTGCCCGGCCGATGGGCCATTCCGTGATCTGCCGGTATTCAAGGCGCCGGGGCTGGACGCGCAGGCCGACACCGCCCTCAAACCCGCCAACCGCTACACCCCCACCGCCCTGCTCAAAGTCTCCGGCCCCGAGCAGATGCGGCAGGAGTGGCTGGCGAGCAAAGGCCCCCACGCCTACGCCGCCATGCTCGCGCATGTGCACGCGCTTGCCAGCGCACAGCAACGCCCGGTGTCCAGCCTGATCGCCGGCGACGACTGACGCATCGCCCTGTATGGCTGCCGCCGAGCAGCCGACACCCTCACAGGCCCCGCAAAGGGGCTTTTTTACTTGCGGCCAACTGATGCAGTAAAAAAACAACGCCACCAAACTGACACATGAATTCAACAAGATTTCACACGCGATCACAAAAATCAAAAGCCCTGATCTCGTTCCTGAAACCACCATGCACGCTCCTGCGCACGCCCAAACACAACAAACAGTCCAACGCGAGAACCTGAAGCTGACTCTCGCCCTCGCCCTGGCTTTCGGTGTGATGGCGCAGGCCCATGCGCAAACCAATCTGGGTGAAGTCCAGGCGCAAGGGCAGGCCGCCACTGCGGCGCCTGGCAAGAGCTTTTTCCTGAAGGCGCCGTCGGGCACGGTCACATCCATCCCGGAATCTCAGCTCAACACCATCCAGCAGTTCAACCCACAAGCGACGCAGGCGCAGACTGAAATCACCACCGGGCAGTTTCAGTCGCTCGACCCGACGGACTCTTTCACGCGCGGCCTGGAGAACATGCCCAACGTGGTCGTCAGCAGCGACGGCGACAGCATGAACGGCGACACGGTCTATATCAACGGCTTCGGGCAGAACCTGATCAACTGGACGCTTGACGGCATTCCGCTCAACGACAACGACAGCTACGCCTTCTACACCAATGAGTTCATTCCCACGCGCCTGATTGCCGGTACACGCTATTTCCCTGGTGCGGCCTCCGCCGCCATTCCGGGCCTGGCAGCATTTGGCGGCTCGGTGGAAACCTCCTCGCTCAATCCCTCGGCCAAGCCCTCTGTTTCCCTGCTCGGCGGATATGGTTCGTTTGGCAAATACAACATCGGCACCCTGGTCAACTCTGGCCTACTCGGGGCCAACAGCGGCGCGCCCACCGCGCTGTGGTTCTATGCGAACAAAACCCACAGCAACGGCTATTTCGACAATACACCCAGTGATCAGAAGCAGTATCTGTTCAAAAGCGTGACGCAGCTTGGCACAGGCGCGCTCACACTTTTCTACACCCAGAACAACCAGAATTTCAATTACTACGGCGGCTGCACCAAGGCCGACTATGCCAAGTATGGCGACACCTGCAACGTCTATCGTGGTGATCCCATTGTCAATGGCAAGCAGAACGGGCTCTCGCCAACATACAACTACAACCAGTACCAAAATTGGCTGACCTACGCCAAATACGAAGCCACCTTCGGCAATGTCACGGTCTCCAATCAGCTCTATTACTACCGCGGCAACGGCTACAGCGGCGGCGCCTATACCAACAGCACCTACAACCTGCTGCAACCCAACGGCGTGTATGGCGCGGTCAAGGCACCCGCAGACGGCTTGTTCATGTCGCATGGCATCAATGACACACGCCGCTGGGGCAATATTTTCAAGCTGACCACACCCATCACCGACAACCTGGGGCTGGAGGCGGGCATCTGGTTCAACAAAAACGACACCACGCACGATTCGCAGTTCATCAGCAGCACCACTGGCCAATACCTGGGTTCGGTCTATGACGAGCCCGTTGCGACCAAGCTGTACGAGCCCTACTTCAATCTGACCTTCAAGCCCACAGACCGTCTCACCCTGCAAGGTGGATTGAAGTATCTCAAGACGGACCGCGACTTCATCGACTACGCCGCCGTCGCCAAATCCAAGGGCACTGCGGGGCAGTACAGCTCCAGCTTTTCCACCACCATGCCGTCCATCGGCGTGAACTACAAGGCCGCGCAAGGCATCAACATCTACGCCAACTACACGCGCAACAGCAACCCGCCGCAATACAACCAGTTCTATACCGGCGTCTACAACCCCGATCTTGCGCCGCAGAAGGCCACGACCTACGACGCTGGCGTGATCTACGACTTCGGCATGTGGAGCGGCGGGGTGGACGTGTTCCGCGTGAACTTCGACAACTACATCCAGAGCTTCACCTACACGCCGCCTGGCTCGACGCAATCCATCAGCATTCTGGCCAACGTCGGCAAAGCAGTGAACGAAGGCATCGCCTGGCAGAACAACTTCCAGATTGACAAAAACTGGTCGGCTTACGCCAACCTTGGCCTGCTCAACGCCCAGTTCACCTCGGCCAAGGTTCCCATGCCGTACTCGCCGCATTCCACCCTGGCGCTGGGCGGCATCTATACCGTGGGCCCATGGCGCGCAAAGCTGGGCGTGCGTCATACCAGCGAGGCATACTGGACCGATTTCAAATCGCCGATTCCCGCGCACACCATTACCGACGCCTCGGTGCGCTACACATGGAAGGACGGAGACACGGCTCGCGGCCTGGGCCTGCAAAAAATCAGTGTGGGCTTCAACGTCAACAATCTGTTCGACAAGCGCTACATCACCAAATACAACACCGGCTATCCGGGCAGCGCCAGCAATCCGCTGATCAAGTACAACCTGCCGCGCAGCTATTACCTCAGTCTGGAGGCGCAGTTCTGATGGGGGCCGCACCTGCGCGCAAGGCGGTTCCAGCCCGCCGTCATTTTCTGCGCAGCAGTCTGGGAGCGACCGCGCTGCTGGCCAGCGGTGGCTGGCCGTTTCCAGCGGCGTGGGCAGAGCCCGCGGCCCCGGGCGTGCTGTTTGCCGGGCCGATGCAAGGCTATGTCGCGGCGCGCTCGGCCTTGATCTGGCTGCAGACGCCGGGCGCTGCCGAAGTGTTTCTGGAGTATGCGGCAAGCGATGCACCACAGACGCGCGGGCGCTCGGCCACAGTCAAGACCGATGCGGCAGGACAGTTCTGCGCGCACATCGTGCTGGACGACCTGATTCCAGGCAGCACCTACCTTTGCACCGCACATGTCAACGGCCAGCCAGCAACTGACCGCAGCATCGTGGTGCGCACACAAAAAATCTGGCTGTTCCGCAGCCCGCCGCCGGATTTCACCGTCCTCACGGGCTCCTGCGCCTATATCAACGATCCCCCCTTCGATCGCCCTGGAAAGCCCTATGGCGGCGGCTATGCGATTTACGACCCCATGACGCAGGAGCGTGCCGATTTGATGGTCTGGCTGGGCGACAACCTGTATTTCCGCGAGGCCGATACCCTGAGTCCCGAGGGGATGGCCCTGCGCTACCGCTCCACGCGCGGCTTTGCCCCTTTGGACAGTTTTTTGCGTTCCACGCCGCAGGTCGCCATCTGGGACGACCATGACTACGGCCCCAATGACAGCGACAGCAGCTTCGAGTTCAAGGACGACGCGCTCAAGCTTTTCAAGACCTACTGGGGCAACCCGACCTATGGCGTGGGGAATGTGGCCGGTGTATTCACCAAGGTCAGCCTGTTCGATGCCGACATCTTCCTGCTGGACGACCGGTGGTGGCGATCTGCCGACGCGACCGCTCCCGGCGAACGTGGCAAGGTCATGTTCGGTCCGGCGCAGATGCGCTGGCTGCGCAATGCGCTGCTGTTCTCGCGCGCCCGGTTCAAGATCATCGCCGCTGGCGGTCAGTTCTTTAACGACGACGATGCGTATGAAGGCTGGAACCAGTTTCCTGTGGAGCGCGCTGAATTTCTGGGCTGGTTGCAGCAGTACCGCATCCCAGGCGTGCTGTTTTTGTCGGGCGACCGGCACATCACGGAGCTCATCAAGTATCCGCGTCCGGCTTACAGCGGAAAACGCGATTACCCATTGATCGAATTCACCAGTTCCCCACTGAATTCGGGCGCCGCAAAGGGCGACGACGACCCCAACCGCGTGCCCGGCACCCTGGTCACGGAACGCAACTATGGGGTTCTGAAATTCAGTGGAGAAGGCAAGAACCGCAGCCTGGAACTGGTGACCAAGAACGTGGATGGCAAGGTGCTCTGGTCACATCGCCTCAGCCTGTCCGATCTGGGCTGGAACTGAAAGCCGCCCGCTGCCTCACCACGACGCCTCGCGTTCGGGCGTGGCGCTGATACGGTGAATCGACAGGTCGGCACCGTTGAACTCCTCCTCGGCGTCCAGGCGGATGCCGAGGACTTTTTTCAGCACGCCGTACACGATAAAACCACCAATCAACGCCACCGCAATGCCCATGAGCGTGCCCACGATCTGCGACGCAAGCGACACCCCGCCCAGCCCGCCCAGCGCCTTCATGCCGAAAATGCCGGCGGCAATCCCGCCCCAGGTGCCACACAGTCCGTGCAGCGGCCAGACGCCGAGCACGTCATCGATCTTCCAGCGGTTTTGCGTGAGGGTGAACATCCAGACAAACAGAGCGCCGGCGATCGCCCCGACGACCAATGCGCCCAGCGGGTGCATGACGTCCGACCCGGCGCACACCGCCACCAGTCCGGCCAGCGGGCCGTTATGCAAAAAGCCCGGGTCGTTTTTGCCGGCGGCCAGCGCAGCCAGCGTGCCGCCCACCATGGCCATGAGC